>NZ_WXEY01000006.1 GCF_009877425.1 Heliomicrobium undosum
CTTCTGCTGCTATCCCCTGATAACACTCACGTCTAACGGCGTTTGCCTCATCAGCGACCAGCAGCGGAATTGATTGGTTTCGCACGCTTTTGATTCGCAACTGTTCGATTTTCAAGGACCAGTTTTTTCTTGCCCGTTTGCCGAGCGAAGCTTATAATATCATGGCACCCCGCTATTGTCAACAGGCTTTTTTAGGTAATTTGTTAAAGTCACTTTGTTTTTGCTGTCACGCTTTGTATCGCTGTCCACGACACAAAGAGTATCTTAACACTAACCCTGCAACTTTGCAACCGGAAAGTTCCGGAAGTTTATCGCATTTATTCAGTGGACCCATATAGGATGGGTTTGGCAGGGGAGACAGGACTTGAACCCGCAGCCTACGGTTTTGGAGACCGCCGCTCTACCGATTGAGCTACTCCCCTATATATGGTGCGCCCGGCAAGAATCGAACTTGCGCACCTGGTTCCGGAGACCAGTGCTCTATCCACTGAGCTACGGGCGCTTCCTCACTGGCTTGGATCGCTTCAAGGAACAGGATTGCATCTTACCATGCCCATTGAAAAAAGTCAAATAGAAACAAACGGCAACGCCGTTCATTTCGTTTTTCATCGCAATCAGCCAAGGCGCGAACCTTAAACGCCAACCCTTACCGGCCCAGTTGTCTCACCTCGACCAGTTCCATCAGTTCCGCTACATCGTCGACCCGGCAGCCGCCGGTTTCCGTTGTCAGGGCTGAGGCGGCTGAAACGGCGACGGCAAACCTGACCATCGCTTCCGCCGCATAACCCCGGCGGAGGACCAAGGCGAAGGCGGCCACCATCGCATCGCCGCAACCGACCGTATTTACGGGCTGGATCGCCGGCGGTCTCGCCCAGAGAACGGTTGCGCCGCCGGATCTGCTGCTATGTTTGTCACGAAGACCGGCGCCCCAACCCAAGACGACACCGTCACTGCCTAATGAGATGGCCGCGCTCTCCGGCCCCAACGCCAGCAGTTCTCGGACTGCCCTCGCGGCTTCCCCAGCATCGCGAACCGGGCTGCCGAGTATTTGGCTCACCTCATTTCGGTTCGGCTTGATCAGCGTAGGCGCCGCCCCCATGCTGCGCATCAAAGCTTCGCCGCTCGTATCGAGAATCACCTTCTTTCCGGCCTCTTTGGCAATGGTGATTAAACGCTTGTAAATATCCACGTCAATGCTCTGGGGCAGGCTGCCTGACAAAGTGACGACGGTGCAGCGTTCGAGCAGTGTTTGGAATCGTTTAAGCAGGCGCTCGGTATCACCGGACATGACTGCCGGTCCCGGTTCTAGAACCTCCGTATGCACACCAGTCGTTTCATCGATGATATTAATGCAGGTCCGGCTTTCCTCATCGAGCCGAACAAAGTCATGGCGGACCTGCTGTTCGTCCAGTTTTGACTCAATATACCGCCCGGTAAAGCCACCCACGAATCCGGTTGCCAGGACCGGCTCACCCAGGGCATGGATGACGCGGGCCACGTTGAGCCCCTTGCCGCCCGCCGTGGCGATCACCTTTTTGACCCGCTTCACATCGCCGGCTTGAAAACATTCTACCCAGTAGGTCTTGTCGATGGCTGTGTTTAATGTGACGGTCAGGATCAAGAGGGCATCACTCCCCCATTTTTTTCTTACGGTGGATTACCTCGGCGAGATTTGGGCGCCAGCACCGTGTGATGTATGCCAAATCGCAGTGCGGGTGGATGGTTTCACCGGGATTCTTTCGCCACCTATTAAAACTTATTTGCACTAATTATCTCTATCTTCTTTATGGTAGTATTGCCGTAGTTTTCTGTCAAACTAATTATTATTCTATCCGTTATAAGTCTCAAAAGCCGTATCCCCAAAAAGAAAAGGCCGGAGAAAGTCCGGCCTACCCTTAATGGTGTTGCGCTGTGTTTGTGTAAAATCACTACCGCCATCAATTAGGGTTTTTCGTTTTCAACTTTTACCTCTATTGTGTATGTTGTCGATGCCGCTTCGATGGCGCCTGCAGCCCAGTGTTCTCCCGACACGTCAGACCAAGTGGTTTTGCTTAATCCGGTCAGCGGCTTCCTTCCAATTAGATTGTTCATGAGCACCACGATTTCCGCTCGCGTGACCGCCTGATCGGGTCTAAATAGTCCATCGGGATATCCATGAAGAATGTTGGCTGCTTCCATAGTAGCCACGGACTGTTCTGCCCAGTGCCCTTGTACATCGCTAAAGGAAATTCGCCCTTCATTGGACAATTTCTTCCATTTTGTCACCAGGGCCGACAGTTCGGCCCGCGTCACATACTGATCGGGCCGGAATGAGCCGTCGGGGTATCCTTGAATCAACCTCATCGACTGCAGCCTCTGTATCGCGCCAAAGGCCCAGTGTTCAGAAGGCACATCGGGGTATTTTATTACGATGATTTCTTCTGCACTCGCCAGTTGCCTGTCGATGATGACCGCCAGTTCTCCCCTGGTAATCGGTTTCTCCGGTTTGAACGTCCGGTCGGGGTAGCCGAACACGTACGGTTGAATCGTCTGTTTGACCGTGTGTTCTACCGGTTTTGTCGGTTCATCAGGTTTTTTTACAGGTGTGACTACCGTTCCGTCTCCATCGCTACCACCGCCGCCCCCGCCGCTCGGGACTTCGGCCCGGACAATGGTAAATACACTGAACTTGTCAATTTCAATGGTGATGCCGACGGGACGACCTTGGTTGTTATACTCGATAGTCCCCGTTTTTACTTCTTCCGTTCCATCGGTATGCTGGACCCATACCCTGAGTGAGGCTAGCTGCGATGCGGGCAAGTCGCTCGGCAAGGGGAAGGTGACCTTCGTTCTCCGGTTGCTTAAGTTGGTTTCAATGGTCATCGGCTTGCCAACCAATTGAATTTGATCGCCTGAAGCACCTGTGACCTGCATAACAGTCGCATTGTTCTTGGCCGCTTGTGTTTGCTGCGCTACTTGGGGCGCTTGTTTGATGGGAACAACGCGGAAGTACAAATCGATGCCATCGTTGGTCAACGTCTGAACGCTCTCCTGCGGGATTGTTACTTTTACATCGGGACTAGCGATCTGAAGTGTCATCTGGTTAGCGCCTAATCGGGTAATGGCATCTCTATGGACCTGTACATTAAATGCGTCGGCATCCCTGGCCTGAGCGTCGGAAGCGAGATCGATATGCACTTCCCTTCGGTTTTGCTGAAGTGCCTCCTGTACACTCTCAGCGGCTTTTTCCTCATTGAGCGCAACTGTGTCGACCTTTTTCGTTCCTTCCACCGTACGGTAGACGGCAACCTCTGCGGCTTTGACGCCATCTTCACCAGTCTTGACATCGACCGTGCGCTCCACTGGCGTCCCCGTAATCGCTTGGTCCAGGGGCTTCACAACCAGGAAAAATGTTTTCCGGACAGTTCTTACACCCAGATTGAGCGTTGCCGTCATCGTAACGGTGGCATCACCACTGCCAGAAGCCGGACGCTGAACGGTTCCGTTTGGGGATATGTAATTGAGATTGCTTGATGACCAGGAGATTTGAGCACCGTTGGAGCCCGTTGTCAGTAACGTAATGTTTCTGGTTACATTGTTCCATAAATCGGCCGGGTGGGTTGCATCGCCGGGCCAGAAGCCGATAGCGAGATCTCTTTTGGCAATTTCCAAAAAATCGGCTTCCGCTCGCGCAACCGTTACCGTATAGGTTTTTGAGTCATTTTGGGCCGAAACGACAACCCGGATGGTGTTGTTACCAACGGTCAATTGGATGGGTGAACTGGGCACGCCGCTTGCAACGCTGACGCCGTTCACTTTAATCGTCGCGTCCTGATGAGCGGCCGTCGGGGTGACGGTAACTTCCTGAACATTATTCGCCACAGACACATCATAGTCGATTACGCTTCTGCTAAAGACGGGCGATAACGTTCCATTACTTAGGCTTAATCCGCTTAAATCAACATTGTGGTTGACCACCTGAGTCACCGTAAAGGTCACTGCAGTCATGTTGTTCGCCGTCACTCTTACCGTCGCGCTATGGGTCCCTTGGGCTAGCCCGTCAACCGCCTTCACCGTGAAGGTCGCCGTCGGCTGCCCGTCGTCTAGCGTCGTCGCCGACAGCGTCCCGAGGGTAAAGTCGCCCGCGCCGGCTCCCTCCAACGCCACCGCCAGGTTGTTCAGCACTCCGGTCCCCGTCCGGCTGATCGTCACCGTTTTCGTCTGCTGCGTCCCGTTCAGGTAACCCACCGTCAACGGTTCCAGCGTTTGGGCTGCGATGGCGCTGATCATGTACGTCGGCGCTGCCGTGTAGCCGTCATCGACAGGGCCTGTCTTGCCCCACCGGGTGATCGTTGTGTCTGCGTCCTTCACTTCCACCACTTCCACGTACTGCCCGTCCGTGGCGGTGATCTCAAAGGCCGCCGTCCCGCTGGTGTTCTCCGTCCAGCCTGTCGCTGTGAAGGCTGTGCCCACGTTTGGCGCTGTCGGATCGGCGCTGACCACCTTGTAGTAAATCTTGTGGCTTGCCTGCGCCGCCGTGCTGATCGTCAGCATCACCTTGTTCTCTTGGGCCGTCGGCGTTTTGGCCGCCGCGCCGGCGCTCAGACCGCTGGCCGCAGTCGGCGCCGTGTAGCCGTCATCGACGGGGCCTGTCTTGCCCCACCGGGTGATCGTCGTGTCCGCATCCTTCACTTCCACCACTTCCACGTACTGCCCGTCCGTGGCGGTGATCTCGAAGGCAGACGTTCCGCTGGTGTTCTCCGTCCAGCCTGTCGCTGTGAAGGCAGTGCCCACGTTCGGCGCTGTCGGATCGGCGCTGACCACCTTGTAGTAGATCTTGTGGCTTGCCTGTGCAGCCGTGCTGATCGTCAGCATCACCTTGTTCTCTTGGGCCGTCGGCGTTTTGGCCGCCGCGCTGGCGCTCAGACCGCTGGCCGCAGTCGGCGCTGTGTAGCCGTCATCGACGGGGCCTGTCTTGCCCCACCGGGTGATCGTCGTGTCCGCATCCTTCACTTCCACCACTTCCACGTACTGCCCGTCCGTGGCGGTGATCTCGAAGGCAGACGTTCCGCTGGTGTTCTCCGTCCAGCCTGTCGCTGTGAAGGCTGTGCCCACGTTCGGCGCTGTCGGATCGGCGCTGACCACCTTGTAGTAGATCTTGTGGCTTGCCTGTGCAGCCGTGCTGATCGTCAGCATCACCTTGTTCTCTTGGGCCGTCGGCGTTTTGGCCGCCGCGCCGGCGCTCAGACCGCTGGCCGCAGTCGGCGCTGTGTAGCCGTCATCAACGGGGCCTGTCTTGCCCCACCGGGTGATCGTTGTGTCCGCATCCTTCACTTCCACCACTTCCACGTACTGCCCGTCCGTGGCGGTGATCTCGAAGGCAGACGTTCCGCTGGTGTTCTCCGTCCAGCCTGTCGCTGTGAAGGCTGTGCCCACGTTCGGCGCTGTCGGATCGGCGCTGACCACCTTGTAGTAGATCTTGTGGCTTGCCTGTGCAGCCGTGCTGATCGTCAGCATCACCTTGTTCTCTTGGGCCGTCGGCGTTTTGGCCGCCGCGCCGGCGCTCAGACCGCTGGCCGCAGTCGGCGCTGTGTAGCCGTCATCAACGGGGCCTGTCTTGCCCCACCGGGTGATCGTTGTGTCCGCATCCTTCACTTCCACCACTTCCACGTACTGCCCGTCCGTGGCGGTGATCTCGAAGGCAGACGTTCCGCTGGTGTTCTCCGTCCAGCCTGTCGCTGTGAAGGCTGTGCCCACGTTCGGCGCTGTCGGATCGGCGCTGACCACCTTGTAGTAGATCTTGTGGCTTGCCTGTGCAGCCGTGCTGATCGTCAGCATCACCTTGTTCTCTTGGGCCGTCGGCGTTTTGGCCGCCGCGCCGGCGCTCAGACCGCTGGCCGCAGTCGGCGCTGTGTAGCCGTCATCAACGGGGCCTGTCTTGCCCCACCGGGTGATCGTTGTGTCCGCATCCTTCACTTCCACCACTTCCACGTACTGCCCGTCCGTGGCGGTGATCTCGAAGGCCGCCGTTCCGCTGGTGTTCTGCGTCCAGCCTGTCGCTGAGAAGGCTATCCCCACGTTCGGCGCTGTCGGATCGGCGCTGACCACCTTGTAGTAGATCTTGTGGCTTGCCTGCGCAGCCGTGCTGATCGTCAGCATCACCTTGTTCTCTTGGGCCGTCGGCGTTTTGGCCGCCGCGCTGGCGCTCAGCCCGCTGGCCGCCACCGGCGCCGTGTAGCCGTCATCGACGGGGCCTGTCTTGCCCCACCGGGTGACCGTTGCGCCGTTGACTTCCACCACTTCAACGTAATGCCCGTCGGTGGCGGTGATCTCGAAGGCAGACGTCCCCGTCGAGTTCATCGTCCAGCCGGATGAGTTAAAAGCGGCGCCCGGGGCCAGCGCCGATGGATCCGAGCTTACCGTTCTGTAATAGATCGTGTGGCCCGTTTGCGCAGGCGTGCTGATCGTCAGCATCACCTTGTTCGCTTCGGCTGTCGGCGTTTTGGCGGCCGTGCTCGCCGCTAACGCGTCCGATGAGTTCGCATTCGGACGTACAGCAACGGCTCCGTCACCCGTTATTGTAAATGCAACGTCTCCCGTGATCGTTTTTGTAAAACTGCTTACTACCAAGACATACTTTTGGTTGGCGGTCAAGGTTACTCCGCTAATGGTCGACCAATATTGGTCAGCAGCCGAATCATCATTGCCATAAAGCAAGTTGGAAATCGGATTGGCAGGATCAAATGTGTCTTGATATAAAAACATGGTCGTGTCTTTTGCTGGAGTAGACCCGCTTTGCGGTAAAGTTGTAAGATTAGGGTTTACAGCGATCGTGTACGTACCAGTCACACTCGGCACCAAATCACGTGTGAAGTAACAATACTCATTTCCCATTAACCAGTCTGCGTCAACAGGATCTGTCCAGAGATAGTTATACCCGGTGGTACTACCTTCTAAATCATCGCCAGGTTTACAGAGTTTATCACTGTCCGTACCCCAAAAATCGTAGATTAACGCAGGCCGGTCGAATATATTAGCGCTAAGTAATTGCCCAGAAAAACTTGTTGTGACCCCATGGGCAACATTAGTTAAAGAATTGACAAAAAGCATTGGCGCAAAAACCAACAGAAGCGAGAGCAACACCGTGAACCCAAAACGCATCTTCTTTTTTAAGCCAGTACCGTTCACTTCTTCATCCCTCTTTCCCCCGCTTTATTCAGCAACTGCAGGAGCCCTTTGATCCGGTCCTCTATGTTCAAAAACAGAAGAATTCCGCAAGCACACGCACTCATCTGTTCTTTTTGTCTTCATGCTCACTCGTTTTTTCGATGTTCGACAAGTGAAATGCCGTTTTTCAAGCAAACTTCTCGAAATGCGTCAGTCAATGCGCGTAAGGTATCATGAAAAGCAATGTTTCGAAGACGACCGATACCTAAAAAGGATCTGAACCGCGTTCAGATCCTTTTTAGGTCGATTACAAAAACGGGCAATTCGCCGCGCTCTTTCAGCAAGACATCAATCTCGATCGGGCCAGAGGCCTTGGAGGCAGATGATGTATTTGACAACCTGGTACGGCGGCATATTGCTAAAAGATGCGGGGGCAGTCGCAGTGTTGGAGCCGGTGCTGCCGGTTACTTGATTGGCGGTAAAGTTGACTGTGCCACCATTCAAATTGGCCGACTTCGTCGAATCAAGGTTGTTCGCATACAATGACACAGCCGTTTTTCCAGCGGAGGCGGGTCCAAGATAGCCGTTATTAGGGGGCACAGCGGCTCCCGCAATCGTCGTGTCCGTCGAAGCCTGAATTTGCACACTGGCAGACCCTTGAATCGCGATCGTCGGATTTTGCGGCGTCGAGGTCAGGCTGTGCATATGGGCAGGCAGGTTGCTCATCTGAAGCGTGGTGGTTGTCGTCCCGGAATAGGCCCCCTGCTTGTAGCGGATGGGTTCGGTTGACAACTGACCATCGCCGATGGCGACTCGCCCGCACAGGTTCGGCAGATTGAAGTTATTCTTCCCGTCTCCGCCATATGTAGTGCCAATCACCGCAAACAAGGCTTGGTTTTGCGCGATGGGAAGCTGGCTCCCGTCACAAAGCGCCCAGCCCCGCGGGACCCATGCGCCTGCCCAAGGAAGAATCGTGCCGATGAAACATTCCATTTCTACCCTCTCCCTTTCTACTGTTTTTTCGCTGCGAGCTTACTAAGGCGACCGTCCCCATTCGGCGTTGCCGATTGGGAAAACACTCTCCCCCCCCTTTCAACTCGAAACTTCATCCACCCTACTCTTCATCTCGGCTATGGGGAGACCGGGAATCCCACTCCATTTCGACGCAAACCCCGCTGTCGTTGATCACCCGAAAGGCGAATCGCTCATAGAGCGAGCGGGCTGCGCCGTTAAACCACATCACGCGCAGCCGGAGCTTTTTCCCGGATTCAGCGGCGCTTTTTTGCACCGCCTCCAGCAGCCGGGTTCCAATGCCCCTGCTGCGGTATTCCGGCAGCAGGGCAATCGCAAGAATATGTATTGAAGTCTCTTCCTCACGGAGATACAATCTGCCGATCGGCTTGTCGTCGAGCAGAGCGATACGGCGGTCCGCACCGGCATTCCCTTGCTCTTCCGCGAAAAACTGCTGGGTGAGGATCTGGCCTTTGACCTCATCATCTGCGCCTATCCAATCCAAATCAGGGCGGCTGCTGACAAACAACTCGTAAAGAAAAGGTTCATCGTTTTTTTGAACAGGTCGCAGGAAGATGTTCACAGTTTCCCTTCTCCTGTTCCATGGAAAATATCAGACCTCTTGGGTAAGCTTCCAATCCTAATCGCACTAATGATGGAAAAATTATCTCAAGGCAAATATACCCTGCCTGCCAACTCTTTGTCAATTAATTAATCATTAGGTCTTGTTTAACTAGTATTTAACTTTGCTCATCTCCGTTATTACCACCTCTTTCATTGCAATTATCCTTACGGTGATTGCATAGGCGCGACGGTGAATGCGTCTTTACTACATAATCAAAAAGGGGTCTGAAAACTCGAGTTTCGTCAAGTTCAGACCCCTTTATCCATTCGCTTGTTCATGATATCGCCTGCGGTAAAATGCGCCGGCCTTACTTATCGGGGCGCACACGACTCGTCGCAGTGGCAGATGCCGGATCCTCCGGCCAGTAATGCTTGGGATAGCGCCCCTTCAAATCTTTTCGCACCGCAAAGTAGGCATCACGCCAGAAACTGGCCAGATCCTGGGTGACCTGCACCGGTCGATGCGCCGGCGAGAGCAGATGGATCGTCAGAGGCGCCCTGCCGCGGCAGATTCTCGGTGTTTTCGCCTGACCGAACATCTCTTGCAGCCGGACGGAGATCACCGGTGATTCCGGCGCGCGGTAATCGATGGGGATCCGTCGACCGCTGGGGACATCCATGTGCGTCGGCGCGCACTCGTCCAGTTCCCGTGCTTTCTCCCAGGGAAGACTCCCTCGCAGTATCGCCGTTAAGTCGAGCCGCTGCAGATCATCCCTGCTTTTAAGTCCATACAAGTGCGGGCCGAGCCATTCCTCCTGCTTCGCCAAGAGCGTAGCGTCGGATACATCCGGCCAACCGGGCTCCCAATAGGCCATGAACTGGAGCCGTTCCTGCAACTGTCGGGCAGCCTTCGTCCAGGGCAGGATTGCCAACCCTTCCTCACGGATCCCGGAAAGCAACGCCGCCCGTATCGCTTCGGGATCGGCGCCGGCGAAGGGACCCTCGCCTAAGACCAGCGCGCCCAGCCGTTCTCGCCGGCGCGCCCGCACAGCCTGGCCGGCTCGATCCCAGACAACCAGTTCCTCCTGCTCGATCTGGTCTTCAAAATGGCGCTCCAACTCCTCCAGTTCAACCGGGGCCGCCAGAAAGATGCGGCTCTCCGTCCCCTGATCATCCAGTTCCGCCGCCACCAGGTAAGGGGACTTGTTCAGCGGCTGGGACCCGGCAAATGCGGCGCCCCGCCCATTGCGCAAAAGAAATCGTCCGTCCGGTCGCCGCTGGCCAATCCTGTCGGGGAAAGCGAAAGCGAGCAAAAGTCCGCAGGCGTCCACATCGGCGCCAGCAGAAGCGCGGAATCGTTTCTCCACTGACGCGGTATGGCCGAACTCCCTTTTCAATGCGCTTGCCTCGGCAAGAATCCGCCGCCGCGCCGCTCTATCGACGGTAAAACCGAAAGCGCCCCCACAGGCGTCGCCGGTGTCCAGCGCGGCCAGCGCCTCCAGGCGCAGCCGTAGATCGGCCTCGGGCAACGTCCCATCGGCGCGAAAAAAGTCCCGTTCGCTCAAAATCGCCGCCAGATCGCAGGCAATTCCCCCAAGTCCCAACGGGATCGCCTGGAGGATCATGCGGGCCAATCGGGGGTGCAAACCCGCCTCCGCCATGCGCCGCCCTTGGGCGGTGATAGCGCCAGTGACGCCGAGCCCCCCGTCTGACGTAAGCGCGCCGAGTTGAACGAGAAGTTCCCACGCTTGCCCGAAGGCAGCCGTCGGCGGCGCATTGAGCCACCGCAGTTCCGCCGGATCGGCGATCCCCCAGGCGGCCAGTTCCAGCGCCAGGGGCGCCAGGTCTGCCTCCAGAATCTCCGGCGTGCCTCTCGGCGCAAGGCGCAGATCCTCTGCTTGCGTCCATAGGCGGTAACAGACCCCAGGCCCCAAACGTCCTGCTCGGCCCCGGCGCTGATCCGCCGACGCCCGCGAGACGGGAACCGTCTCCAGTCGCGTCATCCCCGTGCGCGGCGAAAAGCGCGAAACCCGCATGAGGCCGCTGTCGATCACAACCCGCACCCCTTCAACGGTGAGGCTCGTCTCAGCGATCGATGTGGCCAGTACGACCTTGCGAACCCCAGGCGGGCTCGGCGCGATAGCCCGGTCCTGGGCTTCGAGGGGCAGGCCGCCCTGTAGCGGGCAGAGACGCAGCGCTTCCGTTCCCAGCCCCATCTCGGTCAGCCGCATCTCCACCCGCCGGATTTCCTTCGCCCCCGGCAAAAAGACCAGGATGTCGCCCTCATCGTTCACCAAAGCCTCCCGGACCGTCTGCGCGACCCGCGACTCAATCGGTCCTTCGGCGCGCCGCTCCAGGTAACGCGTTTCTACCGGAAAAGGTCGGCCTTCACTGACAACAATGGGCGCATCACCCAGGAGAGCCGCCACTGGCTCTGCGTCCAGTGTGGCCGACATGACCAGGAGGCGCAGATCCTCCCGTAACAGCGCCTGCGACTGGAGGCAGAGCGCCAGCCCCAGATCGGCCGCCAGGCTCCGTTCGTGAAACTCGTCAAAGATGACCAGCCCCACGTCCTCCAAGGCCGGATCAGCCTGCAAGAGCCGAGTGAGCACCCCCTCGGTGACCACCTCGATGCGCGTCTTCGGTCCCACCCGCGTCTCCAGCCGGACCCGAAAACCCACCGTCTCCCCAACCGGTTCCCCGAGGCTGGCGGCCATGTGGCGGGCGGCGGAACGGGCGGCCAAGCGACGCGGCTCCAGCATGACGATGCGCTTTCCTGCCATCCAGGGTTCGTCAAGCAGCGCCAGCGGCGCCCGCGTCGTCTTGCCGGCGCCGGGCGGGGCCACCAGCACGGCGTTCGTCCGGGTGCGGAGGGCTTCCTTCAAAGCCGGCAGACTGGCCTCGATCGGCAATAACGTCATCGATAATCCCTTTCTTACCCCTGCGTCACTCGATAACTTCTTGCACGCGACCGACGATCCCATTCTCCAGCCGCACCTTGATCCCATGGGGGTGAACGGCGCTCTTCGTCAGAATGTCTTTTACGACACCCTCCGTCAGTTCCCCCGTCCGTTGATGCTGCTTCTGCACAATCTTCACCCGGCTGCCCGGCCGGATGTTCTTGCGTTCCCTGCCGTTCACAGGCGAATCCCCCTTCCACCGGCTTTCTTGATGCGGGAAGAAAACTGCCCAAGCAGTTCGTAGGCCTTCTCCGCTTCAGCAACCGCCCGCAGTCCGTACCCGCAGGCCGGGGTGAGGATCAACTGCCGCCGTATCGCATCGCCGGGGACACCCTTCCCCTCCATCGCTGCCATCTGCTCCGCCAGCTTTTGCAGCAGTCCTTCCACCGTGGCCGCCTCCAGCGCCTCCGGCTCCGTCGGCACAACTCCCCAGGCCAACAGGCCCCCGCGATCCAAAAAGCGCCTCACTGCTTCGGTGTGGCGAAGCATCCCCGCAAAGTGCCGGCAGGCGTCAAAACTGACGACGTGGGCGCCGCTGTCCAAGATCACCGACCAGTCCGTGTCGCCGCAGCAATGCAGCCCCGCCAGCGCGCCCGTCTGGCCGACCGCCTGGACCATCGTCCGGACAAACCGGCGGACCACGTCGTCGCTGCCATCAAAACCGGCCGTCTCTCCGGGAGCCATCGCGGGGTCACATCCAGGTTCGCGTCCCAAACCGACCAGTCCCGGCTCATCCACAAAGATCATCACCGGCCAGGGAAGCCGCCGCAGATCGCTCGCCATCCAGGACGCCTGCAGCGCCGCCGACGCGAGAACCAGTTCCCGCAGTTGCGGATCGTCCAGCAGGGATTGCCCGCGCTCATCGGTCACATACCGCGCCGTCGTCAGCGGCCCAGCCAACTGCGCCTTCACCCAGTTCACGTTCCCTGGCCAGGCCCGCTCCAACAGGTCCTGGCGAAATCGGAGGTAGGTCGGGCTCTTCTGCGCAAAGAGTGACTCGTCATTGCTGTACCACTCGATGGGCTCATCGACGCCGCATTCCCCGACGCCGCAGATCCGGGAAAACCGCGCCAACGCCTCGGCGAACCCGTCGGCGGAGCGATCAACGACGGGCCTTCCGTCAGGAAGACGCCGGATCAGCCCCGCGCGCTCCCAGGGGGCAAGCCCCTGTTCCAGCAGCAGATCTTCCTTACATACAACGGGAAGCTGCGGGCAGTGCGGCGCTTGGGGACACCCTGCCGCCACCAACGCCTTCGCCTCTTCATAACTGTCGACAGGCAAACTGCCCATAGCCGTCACGATCGGAAACAACAGCGAACACCATCCTTATAACCTTCATTCATTCACAAAACCTTCGTCCATCAGTAAACCCTTGGTCCGTTCAGCACACCCTTCGTCCGTTCATAAATCCCGTCATTCCAGTCATAGCCGGTCACAAACGGAGTCACCCTATATCCAGCATGCGTCATTGGAGGGTGAACCATTGGACAAATTCATCAGCCTCGGGATCAGCGACAGGATCATCGACGCCTTAAACGACATGGGCTTCGAGGAGCCCACCCCGATCCAGGAACAAACCATCCCGCCCGCCCTGGCCGGGGCCGATCTGATCGGCCAGGCCCAAACGGGCACGGGGAAAACGGCCGCCTTCGGCATCCCTCTCATCGAAAAAGTCAAAGATGAGCCGGAGCGTTTGCAGGCCGTCGTCCTGACGCCGACGCGCGAACTCTGCATCCAGGTCGCCGAAGAACTGAACCGGCTCGGCCACAAGGCCGGCGTCACAGCGCTTCCCATCTATGGCGGCCAGGACATGGTCCGCCAGATCCGGGCCTTGAAAAAAGGGCCGCCCATCATCGTCGCCACACCAGGCCGGCTGATGGACCACATGCGCCGCAAAACAGTGCGCCTCAGCGACATCGCCGCCGTCGTCCTCGATGAAGCCGACGAGATGCTGGACATGGGCTTCATGGAGGATATTGAGACCATCCTCAAGGACACGCCAGAGACGCGGCAGACCCTGCTCTTCTCGGCCACCATGCCCAAACCGATTCAATCCCTCGCCGAACGCTACCTCAAAAACCCGCAGGTCATCCGCACCCAAACAAAAGAGGTCACCGTCCCGCTCATCGAACAATCCTACATCGAACTGCATGAGCGGCAGAAGTTCGATGTGTTGAGCCGCCTGCTCGACATCCAGTCACCCGAACTGTCCATCATCTTCGGCCGCACCAAGCGGCGGGTCGACGAACTGACAGAGGCCTTGAAAAAACGGGGCTACCCGGCTGAAGGGATCCATGGCGATCTGACCCAGGGCAAACGGGAGAGCGTCCTGCGCCAGTTCCGCACCGGCGTCGTCGACATCCTCGTCGCCACCGGCGTCGCCGCCCGCGGCCTCGACATCAGCGGCGTCACTCACGTTTACAACTTCGACATTCCCCAGGATCCCGAGGGGTATGTGCACCGCATCGGCCGAACCGGCCGGGCGGGAAAAGCCGGGCTGGCCATCACCTTTGTCACCCCCCGCGAGATGGACCACCTGCGGACCATCGAGTCGGTGACCAAACGGAAGATGATCCGCATGTCCATCCCCACCGTCGGCGAGGCGGCCGCAGGCTTGCAGGGCATGGCCGTCGACAGACTGCTGCGGGTCGTCGAGGAGGGCCAGATCGACGCCTATAAAAGCCGCGCCGAGGAACTGCTCGACAGCGAGGATTCGGTGACACTGCTTGCCGCTGCCCTGAAGTTGCTGACGAAGACGACGAACGATGTGGAGATCAAGCTCACCCCGGAAGCGCCGCTCCGGGTCCGCAAAGCGTTCAAACAGCCCTTTCAGCATAAACAGGGCAAGGGCTTTCCGCGCCAGAGACAGCGCTTCGGCGGCGGCGATTTTCGAGGCAATCAAGTTCGCAGCGGGGAATCTCGTGGCGGCGAATTCCGCGGCGGCCAACGCAAACCTGCCGGCGGCGCTTTTGCCGCAGCAGGCGGCAAGGGCAAAGGGGGCGGCGGTCGCGTGACCGGCGCCGCCGGCACCATGACCGGGGGCGGGCGTTTCACCGGAGTAGGCGGCGGCCGCTTTGCCGGTGGTGGCGGGGGGCGCTTCGCTGGCGGCGGGAACCGCAGCCGTGGACCAAAGGGTTATGGGAAGCCGCAGCACACCCCGCCGACCCCGCCCACGCATTAAGGAAAACAAAAGCACAGGCGCGCGCAAGTCGGCTTCTGCATCGACCGCATTCACCACCGACCGCGTTCACTATCAACCGCTTTCGTCTCCGACCATTTTCATTATCAAGCCACGTCACCCACACCTACCGGACCGCCTCGTTCAGCACCCCGCAGAGGATCTCCAGCGCCCTCGGCAATTCCTCGTCGGCCAGGTTCGTCCAGCAGACGCGCAGGTGGTTGGACTCCGGCTCACCGGGGTAAAAGATGGAACCGGGCAAAAAATGAATCCCGCGCCGGTGCGCCTCCGGCAGCAGGCTGTCGGCATCCAAAAAAGGGGGCACGGTCAGCCACAGATGCATGCCCCCCTGGGGCCGCTGCCAGCGGATGGCCGGGCTCAGCCGCTGCGCCAGCGTGTCGCCGACCTGCCGGCTTCGCCGCAGCAGTATCCCGTTCAACCGGTCGATGTACCGGGGGAGCTTCGGATCCCGGAAAAAGGGAACCAGCGCCTTTTGCAACCACAAGGGGGAGCCCAGGTCGACGATCGACTTGGCCGCCAAAAGCCGCCGGTACAAGGTGCCATCGGCGGCCAGCACGCCAAGGCGAAGGCCGGGGAAGAGAAACTTGCTGAAACCCTTCAGATAAACGACCCGTCCGTCCGGGTCGAGAGCTTTTAAAGGCGGCGGTAGGCTGCCTTTCCCGGCCAGGGTCAACTCCCGGTGGGGCTCGTCTTCGAGAATCAGCGCCCCCGTCTCGACGGCAAACTCGATCAAGGCCCTGCGCCGTTTGAGCGACATGACGCTGCCCGTCGGGTTTTGATAGGTCGGGACCACATAGATGGCCTTGATCCGCATCCGCGTCGACAGTTCCTCCAAAATCTCCACCCGGATGCCCTCTTGGTCGACGGGCACGGGGACGATATGGGGATGGCTCAACCGGAAGGCGTCGATGGCGCCCGAAAAGGCCGGGACCTCCATGGCCAGCACATCCTCCGGCCCCAGAAAGGTCCGCGCAAAGAGATCGATCCCCTGTTGCGTGCCGTTGGTGATGATCAACTGGTGGGGCGATATGGGCAACCCCTGATGGCGCAGGTAATCGGCCACCACCTCCAAAAACTCTGGATCACCCTGAAAGGGAGCATAGCGCCCCAGCGATTGGGGCGCTTTTTTCAGCGCGCTCTCTATGGAGGCCTCCAGCAGAGGCAGGGGCAACAGAGAATGGTGGATCGAGGCCGTCGCCAAGTCAAGGATTTCCGGCGGCAAGCGGACGGCGCTCTGGCTCCAAAAGCTCGCCCGGGGAAGGTAATCGGCAACGGCCATCTGCCACCCGAAAGGATCCCCGGCAACGTCGACAGGCATCGAACGTTCCCGCACAAAAGTCCCCTTCCCCTGAACCGACTCGACGAGCCCCCGTTTTTCCAACAGCGCGTATGCCTCGACCGCCGTCATCAGGCTGACGCCGAGATCGCGGGCCAGTTGGCGGACCGAAGGCAGTTTCTCCCCTGGGCGCAATAACCCGGAACGGATGCGCTCCCCGATCCCCGCACAGATTTGTTCCCGTAGCGACGGCTCTTTGCTGCGATCCAGATCGACCTTCATCCGACGCGCCTCCAAGTGTTCTACTCATCCGTTGACTGTTATGGGATAACAGTGGTTTTATAGGGCTATCTTACCGAAGTGTTATCGAAACAGCAAGGGATGTGTGCAGCATGATCGGAGCCTACGCGTTGATGTGCGCCATTTTCGGCACGACCTTTCTCGCCATCAAAGTGGGACTGGAGGCCGGCGTCCAGCCCTTTTTCTTCGCCGGCACGCGCTTTTTCCTGGCCGGCCTGCTGGTCTACGGCTTTTTTCGCCTGATCGGCAGGGGAGAAGGACTGACCCGGCAACAGCTTGCCGATGCCGCCTTTGTCGGCGTCACCATGACCGGCTTTCTTTTCGGCGCCCTCTACTGGGGAGAACAGCATATCACATCCGGCCTCGCCGCCCTGCTGTCCGCCACTGCCCCGCTGAAGGTGAGCCTCGTCGAGCGATTTCAGCGAAAAAGCAAGGATGGCTTCACCCCGTTAAAACTCGCTGGCCTGTGCCTGGGTCTCACCGGTGTCGCCATCGCCGTCTATCCCTCCCTGCAAGGGGGAAGTTCGGGCACAATGGCCCTGCTCTCTGTCACCATCATCCTCCTGGCCCAGGCGACCTACGCCTTCGGCGCCGTCCGTTCCAAGCGCGCCCTCAGCGCCGGTGTAAACCCCTACCTCTTTAACGCGGCCCAGATGGTCGCCGGCGGCCTGTTGCTGCTCTTACTTTCATCCCTCTTCGAGACCGGCCAGATACAGCCCTGGAACGCAGAGATCCTCGGCGCCTGGGCCTACCTCACCGTCTTCGGCTCCATCGTCGGCCATGGAACCTATTACTGGCTCGTCCGGGCGACGAACCCCCTCTTTCCCTCCACCTGGACCTACATCTCACCGCTCATCGCCCAGTTCGTTGGCTTCTGGTGGGCCGGCGAAAGCCTGACCGCCTATACCTTCCTCGGTCTCGCTTCGGTGCTCTCCGGCGTGCTGATCGTCAACTGGAACATACTCAAATCACTGGTGTTGCCAGCGACTTCAGCGATATCAACGGCATCGGCGACAACGATCTCAGCAGCATCGACGGCATCGGTAGCATCGGCGGCGTCAACATCGTCAGAGGCATCGACACATCAGCGGTGAAAGAACCAAATAAAAAAGCCGCCGGTATCCCGGCAGCGTCCCCTTCATCTATATCATTCAAACAATACGAAGGCATGGATTACCTCGTTAGCACCTCTTTCTGCCCTGGTTATTCGTTTACCACGCGTCCCTGCATCCTCGGGAATGTTCCCAGAAAGGCTCTATTGGCCTGAGGACCGGTAAGGCCGATTTCATTGAGCGTAACCAGCACCGATGAGAGCATCCCCGCTTGCTGGCTTACCTCCCAGCAGATTTCTGCCATCGCGCTTCGAACAACGACCATGCTCTGCTGAGCTTCCCGAATGTTGGTCTGAACCTGGGGGATCTGTTGACTGAATCGTACGCTGCGTTCGCTCAACAAACGCATCCGCTCCGCGAGTTCCCCCCAATCCTTCGCTGGAGAGGCAGAAAAGCCGGTGGTACTCATTGCAACCCCCTTATGTCCAACCCTTGATGTTCCTTATAACAAAGTATAACGTAGCTTCGCCTTTCCACGTACACTTTGCGCAATTCAGATCACACTCTTAACATACATGCTTTCTTTCGGACATGCAATCTATGAATAACCTTTGAAGAAATAATGAAAAGTCCCCTGATGCGGAAGGATTCCTTCAAACCGATATGGAATAATTTTTATTCCAGGTTGTCTGGCATCCTTGATTTTTTTCGAACAGGTGATTTCATATGATCATCGATAAAAAAAGCGACTTCGACGTGGTCGATCTCTCCTTCGAGGAGATCGACAAGGGGTTCACACCGCGCCAGGCCATCGCCGAGGCCAAGCGCTGCCTCGACTGCGCCAAGCCCCATTGCCGCGCCGGTTGCCCCATTGAAAACGAGATCCCCCAGTTCATCAAAGCCCTGGCCAACGGCAACATCGGCGAGGCAAGCGCCATCATCGCCCGCCGCAGCAACCTCCCCGCCGTCTGCGGCCGCGTCTGCCCCCATGAGCAGCAGTGCGAGAGCCGCTGCGTCCTCAACAAAAAAGGCGAAGGGATCAAGATCGGCAAACTGGAGCGCTTCATCGCCGACTTTGACGCCGAGATGGAGATCACCCAGCCCGAAGCCTGCCCTGTCCAAAACAATGGCAAGGGCAAGGTGGCCGTCATCGGCGCCGGCCCCGCCGGCCTGACCGTCGCCGGCGACCTGGCCAAGCAGTGCTTCGACGTGACCGTCTTCGACGCCCAGGAAGAACCCGGCGGCGTCCTCATCTACGGCATCCCCGACTTCCGCCTGAACAAAGAGGTGGTGCGCCGGGAGATCCACAAGATGGAGCGCCTCGGCGTCACCTTCCGCAACAAGGTGCTCGTCGGCCAGGACATCACCATCGACCAGCTGCTCCATGAGGGCTATGATGCCGTCTTCATCGGCACCGGCACCGCATTGCCCAAACGGCTCGACATCCCCGGCAACGACCTGGCCGGTGTCGTGCAGGCCTCCTACTTCCTGCGCATCGTCGCCCTGGCCAACAGCGGCAAGATCAGCCCGCGTGAAATCCCCGTCTCCATCGGCGACAAGGTCTTCATCATCGGCGCCGGCAACGTGGCCATGGACGCCGCCCGGACCGCCCTGCGGCTCGGCGCCTCCGGCGTCACCGTCGTCCACCGCCGCGGCGAGTCGGAGATCACGGCGCTGCGCAGCGAGTTCGAGCACGCCAGCGCCGAAGGCGTCACCTTCCGCTGGATGTCCTCGCCGGCCCGTTTCCTTGGCGACGAAAAAGTGACCGCCATCGAACTGGAGTCGATGGCCATCAACGAGGCGAACCAACTCGTCGCAACAGGGGATCGGCAGACGCTGCCCGCCGACAAGATCATCCTCGCCATCGGCCAGCGCCCTGCCGCGCGGATCATCTCCACAGCCGGCGGCATCGAGGTCGACCCCAACGGTTACGTGATCACCCGGGAGCGCCCCTATGGCATGACCACCCGGCGGGGTGTCTTCGCCGGCGGCGACGTGGTCCACGAACCGGCCACCGTCGTCCTGGCCATGAAGGAAGCGAAAAAAGTGGCCGCCGGCATTGCCATGTACGTCGAAGCCAAGAAATTGATCGAAGAGTGCGGCATGTAACCCAAAAGAGCGCCTGCCTTCGCTATCCGTTCCAGATGAATAAGGCAAAACCCCTGTGTCCTTCCCCATTGGGAGGCGCAGGGGTTTTTCTGCTCATGCCGGAACAGCGCGCATTGTTCCACCGGGCTTTCACCGGGCATTCACCGGACATTCATTTGAACAACTACACTTCCATCCATTCTACAGGGTCACCTCGGGAGATTCCCAAATAACCTGCCCTGGAACGGTCGCTCCACCGCTTTCCGGCAAGGCAGCCCCTTTTCCCGACGACCCCGGCAGCCCCGGAAGCGACCGTCCCCCGGCAGGTTCCGAGGCCAGCAGATCGCGTTCTACGATGTACTTGGGGCGATCCTTCACTTCCCGGTAGATCCGGCCCATGTACTCGCCATTCAGCCCGATGCCCAGCAGGTTCACACCCCCGACAAACCAGATGGAAAACATCAGAAAGGACCCATCGGGAACGGGTTGCCCGATCAACCCCTGAGCCGCCAGATACAATCCCGCCGACAGGCTGACAACCAGCATCATCATCCCCAGAAAGGTAACCACCCGGATCGGCTTGACGCTGAAGGACGTGATCCCGTCAAAGGCGAAGGCCAGCATCTTTTTCAGCGGGTACTTCGATGTGCCCGCAAACCGTTCCATCCGATCATAATAGACACAGGTCGAGGGAAAACCGATCAGCGGGATGATCCCGCGCAAGAACAGGTTCGCCTCCCGAAAATCTTCAAGGTGTTTCAGCACCCGTCTGCTGAGCAGCCGGTAGTCGGCATGATCATAGACAATATCGACACCCATCCGCCGCATCAATCGATAAAATCCTTGGGCCGACTGCCGCTTGAAAAAGCTGTCCTTCTCCCGTTTGCGCCGGACGCCGTACACCACATCATAGCCTTCGTGATATTTTTTTACAAAGGCTTCTATCGCGCTGACATCATCCTGCAGGTCGGCGTCAATGGACACGACACAGTCCGAACAACATCCGGCTCGGTGCAAACCGGCCAGCAATGCATACTGATGCCCTACGTTCCGGGCAAGCTTCAGTCCCTTGACACTTGGCTCAGTGGCATGCAAGTTCTCGATCAGTTCCCATGTCCGATCGCTGCTGCCGTCATCGACGAACAGGACCATGCTCTGCGGCGAAATGAGCCGGTTGCCTACAAGCCCCTCCAACACACCGATTAGACGCCTCGCCGTTTCCGGCAAAACCGCCTCTTCATTATAACAAGGCGCCACGATGGATAAGACAGGGCGATCATCTTCACCCTTATCCCCGGTGGTAGCCACCACGTTCATCCCCTACCGTCACAACACTCGTCAGACCCATTTGAGTCATCCTTATCCGAGTCAGACACTTCCTGATCAGTATTTCCATTTCCGCTAGTTCCAACAACCTTTACCCGGAGAAAGAAGGCGCCCTGGTTACCGCTCACCATCCGGGGCGGCGATCAGGTAATCGCTGTTCTCCGCCACCACATGCAATCGCTCCTTGAAGACCAGACGCCGGTTGTCTTCGTTGTTTCCCAACACGAGCAAGCCCCTTCTCTCCCTCAGGTATTCCTCAACCGTTATCGTCCGGGCTCGCCAGTCCCCATAGAGTTCTGCCGCCAACAGATGCGACTGCCGCCATGGGCCTAGCTGCGTCATCGGCCCGCCCCGGTATTCTGTTCGCGACCCCAGGTCTTTCAGCAGCGCCTGAAAATGATCGGCCTCCGCCTCCGGATGTTGGATATGCCTCAAAATCGCCTGTTCATAGGGAATCGCTGAAAACAGGAACAGCGCGACGATGACGGAGGACAATACCACTCTCCAAACTACCGCTGCGCTCTCGCCATGGCCGTGCAAGAAAGGCGTCTTGACGTCGCTATATTCCCGTAAAACAGAGGCCGTAATGGCGCCGATGATGACGGCGAAGGCCGGATAGATGGGTAGGATATACCACTCAATCTTCGTCTTCGCCAGGCTGAACAGAAAAAAGGGAACAACCAGCCACAGGAACAGTCCGAGGGCGGTATCGCGCTGCTCGATCAGTACAGGCCGCTTCTTCCGCAACACGAGAAAAACGACACCGCCGGCAGCCAAGAGGAGAAGCCAGCGATAATACCACATCTGTAAGATATGAAAATAAAACCAGCCATCGCCCACATGCCCCTCCAGCGGGGTGGACGTTCGCGCCAGGAGATCGAAGGAGACCATCTCCGTAAAAAACGTGGGTCCGTCGACAGCCAGACGGGCGGACGCCCACAAAAGAATCGACCCGGCTGCGCAAAAAAGGTATCCTCCGGCCTCCTTATACCGCAACCGGAACAACATCCCCGTCAGCAGCAGGTACATACCTGAGATGACAGCAATGCTGATGGCGTGCCAACTCTTGGTCAAAAAAGCCAACGAAAAGGCAAACCCCGAAAGATAGAGCCAGCGCCGGTGCTTGTTCGACAGCAACAACGCCAGGATCGACAGGGTGAAAAAGAAGACGAAGAGCGAGTCCGCATCGGCCCGCCGGGCGCTGTGCCAGAGGATGTACTGCGGCGTCGTGACAAGCGCCGTCATCGAAAGCAGCGACGCCAGATTCCCATACTGCCTGCGGACAAACCAGCCGACCGCCAGGATGGTCAACAAAGCGGCAACCGCCGACCCCAGCCTCATCCCCCAGGGATTGAAACCGGCCACCGCGTAGCCGGCAGCGATGGCCCAGAAACTGATGGGCGGTTTCAGGTTCCAGTAGTCCTGTTCAAAATTGTAGGTGTTGACGATGTAATTGCCGCTTCGGATCATCTCATAGGCGCTGACACCATGGCGAGCCTCGTCCCAATCACAAATAGAGAAACTGCCCAGATGATAAAAGAGATTGATCAGCGCCACCAGCAACAAGAGCACCCAAGAGAACCAATAATGCCGTTCCGCCAAATCGGCACGCCGATCGGCAGCGTGATTGAGAAGATTGCCAACAAGGTTTTCAAGGGTTTTGCCAAACGAGCGAATCAACCGGCGAAACCATCCTTCCCGTACCCGGCCCAAATCCTCCCATAGAATATCCACTTTACAAGCAAAAAAGCCCTCGCCCACCGCGTTTGCGCGCCGGGACGCGGAAAGGAAAAACAAACAGGGGAGGCCTCGGCCTCCCCTGTCAATCCATTCATCGTTATGCTTATTCCAGCCCCAGCGCTTGCAATTTCTCCTTCGTCGGCACGCCGTCGGCGTCCCAACCGCGGACCTCGTAATAGAGGGGCAGCAGTTCGTCCAGCTTGTGCACCCAGCCCTTGGAGGGGCCTTCCGGCAGCGGCTCTTCCAGCAGGCGCTTCGGCAGCGTGTCATCGGCCTTCGTCAGCCCGGCCTGCATGTTGAAGAGGCGCTCCAGGTTGTAGATGCGGTCGCCGGCCGCCAGCACCTCATCGGCCGTCCACTCGACACCCATGGCTGCGCTCAGCAGGTCGGCGTAGTCGCCGGCGCCGAGGGCGAAGGATGTGAAGAGGCACATGCCGGTGGCGTCGATGGAGGCGGTCAAATCCTGGAAGATCTTCGCCCAGAGCGGCTTGCCTTCCAGAGAGAAACGGTCCAGTTTTTCCGGCAGGCCCAGGATCTCCGGCGAGATCATGTAGCCGCGCACGTGGCAACCGCCCCGGTTCGATGTGGCGTACTGGACGCCATGACCCTGGATGCCGCGCGGGTCATAGGCCGGCAGTTCCTGCTTCTTGACAGTCATCGAGTACTCGGGGGCGCCGTAGGAGTCGGCCAGGCGGTAGGAACCCATGGCCAGCTTGGCGCCAAAACCTTCGGCAGCGCCCATCTTCTTCGTCCACTCGACGATGGCGTCGGCGTTGCCCCAGGCCAGTTCCGGTCCGTCCACTTCCTCGGCCTTGATATAGCCTTTTTCAAAGAGTTCCATGGCGCAGGCGATGGTGGCGCCAGCCGAGATGGTGTCCAGTCCGTACTCGTTGCAAAGGTGGTTGGCCTTGATGATCGCCTTCATATCATTGATGCCACAGTCGGAACCGTAGCACCAGATGGTTTCATACTCGGGTCCGCCGCCTTCCATCTCATCGGCCTTGGTGTAACGGCCGCAGGCGATGGGGCAACGGTAGCAGGGATCCTTTTTCAGGAGGTATTTCTCGGCCAGCGTCTCGCCGGAGATAGCTTCCGCATCGTCAAAGACGCCTGTCTGGAAGTTGCGCGTGGGGAAGACGCCGCTCTCATTGATGATGTTCACGAGTACTGCCGTGCCGTAGGTGGGAAGGCCCTGTCCGGTGACGCCGTTTTCCCGGATTTTGGCCATGACGCCCTTCAGGAGCCCCTTCATCCGCTCCGCATCAGCCAACTGCACCTTGCCGGAGCCGCGGACGACGATGGCCTTCACATTTTTCGAACCGACGACAGCGCCAACGCCGGAGCGGCCGGCGGCGCGGAAGCGGTCATTCATCACCGCCGCCATGGGCGATAGGTTTTCCCCGGCCGGGCCGATGCAGAGGACGCGGGCCTTCGGATCGCCCGCCTCTTCTAACAGCGTGTCCGTCGCCTCGTTCACCTTCATCCCCCAGAGATGGCCGGCGTCGCGGATCTCCACCTTGTCGTCTTGGATGCTGATGTAAACGGGCTTTTCCGACTTGCCTTCCAGGACGACGATGTCATAGCCGGCGTTTTTCAGTTCCGGTCCCCAGAAACCGCCCGAGTTGGAGCAGGCGATGGTGCCGGTCAGGGGCGACTTGGTGATCACCATGTAGCGACCGCCGGTCGGCACGTTTGTGCCCGTCAAAGGGCCCGTCGTGATGAAGACCTTGTTCTCGGGGCTCAGCGCGTCGATGGCGGGATCAATCTCTTGAGACAGCAGATAACTGCCGAGACCCCGGCCGCCGATAAACTTTTTCGCCACGTCCACATCCAAGGGTTCGCACTTGATCGTTTTTTCCGAAAGATTGATGCGAAGCACCGTGCCCACGTAGGCGTTCATGAAAAGCCCTCCTTTTGTGTAGTCAGTAGTTCAATAAACGCCGGTTTTGGCGCTTGTCCTCATCGTTCGTTCGCACAAAGATAAACTTGATATCGCTATCACTTGATTCAAATAATTTGACAAGTTCACGCAAATCCCTGCCTGCAATGTGAAAAAAGTTAAAAAATTTTGGAAATATGCTTTTTTGTGCATATTTGAAACCCTCGATTCAGCTTTAATTCGTAATAGATACCATCAATTGAATTAAAAAAAATCAGACAGGACCAGAGAGACCTGCCGATTCGTTGAGGCTATTTCTTTTGATCACAGCTTTTCTCTTACTTCCTCGTCGCTCGAAAATGACCGCCGCGAATGGTCCGCGTGTCCAACACGGTGATGAAGGCGTTGGCGTCCCAGTCCCGGATCAACTTCTCCAATTCCTTCAACCTTTTTCGCTCAAAGACAATGTTGAGGGTGTGATGGCAACCGTCGCGGCCCTGACAGGGAAAGAGCGTCAAGCCGAAGCCTCGACCCCGCAGGGAGTCAGTGAAGGAAAAGGGCTCCTCCATGGTGATTACCTGCATCGTCAAAAAGCCGAAGGCCAGCTTCTCTTCGATCCAGATGCCGACGACATTCCCGGCGGCGAAGCCCAGGGCATAAAAGATGAGGCTGACGGGATCGTCCAGGGTGTTGATCAGGTATTTGAGCACCGTTATGTACACCAGCACTTCCACAGTCCCGAAGGCGGCGGCCCAGGCCTTGTTTCCGCGCATGGCCATCAGCGTCCGCAAGGTCATCATGGAGACATCCAAAATGCGAGCAAAAAAAACGACGAAATAACCCACGATCAGTTCAATAGTCAATTGTCTCCCCCCTTGCCCAACCCATGTTGAATGAAGTCCAGATAGCGCTCATAGTCGCTGAGCAACTCTTCATAGTCTACCGCTGTCCGGTCATAGGGAATGATCCGGTCAAAGTGGTTCAGCAGATAAGACAGCAACTTGTGAATCAACGCCGGCGGAAAATCGCCGCGCAACTCCCCACGGGCGATCGCGCCTTCGATGAGGGGGCGCAGGTAATCCTCCGCGCCCTGGCCGAGCTTTTCCCAGACGTAGGCTTTGACATCCTTGTTCTTCTCTACAATAAATCGTTGGCCCAGTTGCGCATATTGGGGGTACTCCCGGGCAAAGAGCAAGGCAATTTTCCCCTGCTGTTTCAACAATTCGAAAAACCCCTTCCCCGCCAGCGCATCAGGGTGGGCCGCCTGCCACTGTTGGAAGAAGTCCACCTTGGCCCGGGAGACCTCCGCCATCAGGGAGAGATAAAGTTCCAGTTTGTCTTCGTAATGATGGTAGAAGCTTCCCTTGCTGACACCGGCCTGCTTGATGATGCGGTTTAGCGACGCCTCATCATACTCGTACGCGGTGAATTCGTCGAGGGCGGCCTCCAGCAGGGCCTGCTTTTTTTCAAAATGGCTTTCTATCACGTCTCGTTCCTTCTCTCTCACGCTATCGCAAGCGCAACCGTTGCTTCAGCATCGGCAGCAACAGCAGCAGCGGCAATGCATTCATGACCAGCGTCACCATGAAAAGGCCGGCAAACTGCGTCTGCCCGTCGACCAGCAAGGCCTTCAAGAGCCGGTAAATCCAATAGTGCGGGAAGGGGTAAAAAAGCCACTGCCATCCTGCGGCGGCGAAATAGGCCACGACAGCAGTGATGCGGCCACAGAATAGACAAGGGTCAGCAGGCTCTATCCGCGCCGTCGCCGGATCCAGGCCGGAAGTAGGCTCGTCCAGGAAGAGATAATCGGGGCGGTTGAGGAGGGAACGGGCAAAGACGAGCCGCTGTTTCATCCCCTTGGAGTAGGCGCCGACCCGCATGTCCATGGCCTCGCCGAGCCCCACCCGTTCCAACAGCCGCCGGGGGTCGATAGACAATCGTCACGAGGCGAATGTAGCGAGGCGATGCCGCATGGTAGAGGTCTGCTCACCTGAAACGAGACCGGATAAACCACTCGGTCTAGACCACATGGTCTATCATATGCCTGTTACATCCATTTGTCAAAGCGGGCACAATCATAAGCGTGCCTACCCTTTCTGTTGAAAAGAAGAACCGTCCCAGCTTTTTTAGCGTGGAAACGGTTCTTCGCAATGATATTACACCAGTGTCTAGCTCACCACATTGACGGGCGTACCCTTCAAGAAGGCCTCGATATTGCCGGCCATCAACTGGAACAGCCGCTGCCGCGACTCTAGGCGCTGCCAGCCGATATGGGGGGTGAGGACTAGGTTGTCCAGCGTGAACAGGGGGCTGTCCGGCGACAAGGGCTCCACTTCCTGCACATCCAGGGCTGCGCCAGCGATCTTACCCTGCTGCAGCGCCTCGATCAGGTCCGTTTCCTTGACGAGGGGACCCCGGGAGGTGTTGACGAGATAGGCCGTCGGCTTCATCAGGCTCAATCGCTCTTTGTTGATCAGGTGCCGTGTTTCCGGCATGAGGGGGCAATGGAGGGTGACAAAATCGCTCTGCCGGAGCAGGTCCTCCAGGCTGGCCGATTGGATCCGGGGGTTGCCCCAATCGCGCGGCATGGGGTCGTAGACGAGGACATTCATCCCCAGCGCCACGGCCACCTTCATCACTTCCCGGCCGATGGCGCCGCCGCCGATGACGCCGAGGGTCTTCCCGTTCACCTCGAAGTGTGGCACGGTCAGGTGTGTTGTGAAGTTGATGTAATTCTTCTGGCTGAGCATGATCTGCTGGCGCGACAGGGAGGAACTGTGGTTCAAGATGAAGGTGATGGCCAGGTGAGCGACGCCTTCGGTGCTGTAGCCGGGAACGTTGCACACGGTGATGCCCTTTTCCCTGGCGGCGGCCAGGTCGATGTTGTTAAAGCCGGTTCCGGCTTCACAGATCAATTTAACCGATGGGGGGAATTGCTCGATGAGGTCTCTCCCCACGGGCAGCTCCTTGGTGATGGCGATGTCCTGGCCTTGCAACCGTTCGATGATCTCTTCCGGGTTGCTGCTGTCATAGGCGGTGACGGTGGTCAGCGCCGAGATCGGGGACAGGTCAATCTTGTGGTCGTAGTTCAACTTCGCCAGGTTGAGGATGACTGTCTTCTTCATAGTGACCCCCCTGAGTGATTTTGTGAATGCTATTTTTAGTATAAAACTGCCTGAAGGAGCTGTCAATTTACCCAGCAACCCTATCATTAGTGATAATTTTCCCTTGAGCGGTTCGATTATCCCTCGAAAAAACTGCCGCCGCGCCAGTGAAGCATGGCGCGGCGGCAGCCCCGTCATTGCATCGAACCATCGACAGCGTTGTATTCCACCGCGATGACTTCCAACCGAAACCACTCAAAGTCGCCTGCGCTCAACCTCCATGTCACGGACGACTTGTTCGGGATCCGGATCCCGTTCTTTTCCTCGTGCTCTGTCGAATTGATCGACCACTTTTCCAGGCTGTACGTCCCGTCCTTCTCCATGTACCGATCGGCGAGGAAGGAAACCACGTCCCCGTTGTCGTTAAATCCAAAAAGACCTGTCTCCGTTGTTCCGCCGTAACGCATGGTCGCTTTGGCGGTGTGGTCGTCTACCGCTTCCCACTGTATGTAGTCATTCAGCGCCGCCGACGGGTACCAGACCATCTCCGCCAGGAAACGCACCATCGACCCCTGATTCATTTCCTCGCCTCTGGCGTTGGCCACCGGCACGAGCCCCAATAGCTTAATCACCATCTCCCCTGAGCCATCGATATACTTGTCCCTTCCCAGCAAAGAGATGAAGGGCGCCGCCTGGACGTTCGCCTTCCAGATGAACCGGGGCTGCGCGGTGGTAACATACTGTTCCGCCTCGACAGGCATCCAAGCGCCTTCCGGAGAGGTTCGCATCGCCCCACGCTGTTTCAACCGAACCGTCTGGATGCGTTCCTTCCCCACCACCTGGGCCTTTTCCAGCCATTTTTGCACGGGCCCAGGCAACCGCTCCAGATCCGCTTTCTGTACGACCCCGCCTCGGCTTGCGACGCTGGATTGGAGCAGTTCGGTCACCTCACTTTTCACCATCTGGTTGAACTGGATCTTCGACACAAATGCAACTGCGAAGACAAGAACGAGCGCAATCGCAAGCAGACCCACCAACCCACGCAGGACCGCCATCATCGTTTTCACTCCTTCCTATGCGTACTTTGTGTGTAAATACGGCTACCGGAGGTTCATTCATTCACGAAATCGGCGGTGAAACCGACGGCGCCACCATCTCCTGCTGGCGCCGCATAGCGATCCGCCCCTTAGCGCGGCTGATGATAAAGGACAGGATGACGACGGAGAGGACAGAGAAAAAGCCTTTTGCCAATCCCACCGTGTAGAGGCCGGACAAAACGATCAGCGTGTCGATAACAAAGGTGCTCTTGCCGGGATCCCAACCGAACTGTTTATGGAGATAGATGACGAGAATGTTGACGCCGCCCAGGGATGAGCCGTTGATGAAGAGGTAGGCCAGGCCCAAACCAACAAGGATGCCGCCGAAGAGGGCGCCGGCCCAATCGGGGACGAAAAAATCCGGCAGCAGCCGGTCGACCATGGTGATCGATGACAAGATGCCCGTGGCCAACAAGGTCTTCAGTGTAAAGCTCCAGCCCATGCGCAGGATTGAGAGGATGTAAAAGGGGATGTTGACAGAGAGGTAAACCACGGAAAAGGAAGCGCCCAGAAGATAGGACAGGCTCAGGGCGAGCCCGGGAGTGCCGCCGGTCACCAGATGGGCGTGCTTGAGCAAAATAATGCCGGCGCCGGCGACGACGCAGCCGAGCAGGATGTGTAACAGGTTTTTCATCTCAGGCGCTCCTGTCTGATGCGATAGGCTCGTTCGCGCGCGCTTCGCCGGACAATGCCTTTACTTTTGTATATCACAGCGGTATGGTAATAGGCAAGTAAAAGGAAGGAATGGTAACAGATGACGGAACGCAGGGAACTGAAGACGGAACTGAGGACGGAACCGAAGACAGAACCGGGTACTCTGGATAAAACACAGGAAGAGACCCCTATCGATTCCTCCCAATACCGGCAGCTGTTTATGGAACGGGACGCCTTGGCCCGACACCTGGGCATCTCCCTGGACGAGGTGGGACCGGGCTTCGCCAGAGCCAGCCTGCGCGTCACCCCGCCGCTGTTGAATGGCAAGGGTGTCACCCACGGCGGCGCCATCTTCACCCTCGCCGACATCGTCTTCGCAGCGGCCAGCAACATCCACGGACCGACGGCGCTGGGGCTGAACGTCAACATCAGTTACATGAAGGCCACCTTCGAGGGCCAAACCCTCACCGCCGTCGCCAGGGAACACAAGAAGACGCGCAAGGTCGGTTTTTACCGGATGGAGGTCCTTGACGAGGAAGAGGATCTGGTGGCGGTGGCGGAGGGGATCGTCTACCGGAAGTAAGGCCATCCACCTCTTTTCGTTGCCTCCATACAATTTTTTTGTTGCGCCCATCGGCCTGATTTTGACCTATCGCTTTATCTCTCCCCCGCACGAAGTGGATTCCCCATGTTCGGCTTCCCATCCACCGCTCTTTAGTAGACGATTTTCTAAAATGCTTGAATGATCATAGACATTACAGTATTATGTCTATGAAAGATTTATCTGGCGACGTACTTCTCTGGCGCGAGACGAGAATCGAACAAGGAGACCAACAAGCACGGGAAAGAGGAAAAGCTTATGACATCAGCACAACCACTCGTTCCGACCCGCCTGCCGGCGAATGGTCAGGACGTGTTCAACTACCTGGCCGGCGAATACGCCTCGAATCACCAGATCCACTTGGTAATCACCTTTGAAGCACACCTCGACGCCGGTATCCTGGCAGCAGCCATCCGGCACATCATGGACGCAGAACCGGTGCTGGGCTGCCGGTTTGTGGAACACCCGCAAGCAGCCTACTGGGAACGCCGACAAGATCTGGACGCATTGAACCTTTGTCCCGTCGTCGAAACGGTGCAGCCGGAGGAAGACCTGCGTGCGTTCATCGCCCAAGCGACCGATTCCCGCCATGATTTGCAGTTGCAGGCGAAAATCTTCCGTGAGCAGGACCGGGACCTTTTATGCCTCAAAGTGGACCACGCCTCCGTCGACGGCGGCGGCGTGAAGACCTGCGCATCCCTGCTCTCTCGCCTGTATTCCCTGCTGTGTGAAGGACAGCGCCCCACCCTTTCCGATCAAATCCCGCGCCGGGACGTGGAACCCTATCTGGAGAAACTCGGCATCAAAGACCCTCGCCAGGCCTGGGATCCGACGAAAATGCCCCCGCCGCCGACTTGGTCCTTCCCCTCTCGGCAACAGCAAAACCGCGAGCCCTTTTTCCTGACCCGCTCATTCGGCGCCGCCCAGTTTCAGGCTTTAAAAGGGTACGCAAAAGGGCGTGGCGCAACGATCAACGACCTGTTGCTGACCGCATGCTACCGCGCCCTTTTTGCCCTCACCGGGACCCCGGAACACCAACCCCAGCCGCTCCGCCTGACTGTTGACCTCCGTGACCGCATGCCGGAAGGCAACCGCCCTGTCGCCGCCAATGTCTCTTCCGCTTTTGACGCGCTGTTCCCCTTCGTCGCTGGCGAATCTTTTTTCGATACCCTCGCGCGTCTCAGCCGGCAGATCGCGCTCATGAAACAAAGCCAGGCCGAAGTCCCGATCGCCCTCTTGTTCGAACTGTTCGGCATGATGCCCTTCACAGAGACGAAAGGTTGGTTTGACCGTTCTCGCAACCAGGTGCTTGACACGAAACATGCCACGCCCCACCTCTCGAACATCGGTATCATCGAACCGCTGGCCTTCGGGCCCCATACCGCCAGCCAAGCCTATGTGGTCACCCCCGCCATGTTTGCGCCAGGTTTTATGCTCGGGGTGAGCACCTATCAACAGGTCATGACACTGGTTGTTCACGCCTACGCCTCCGATGTGGACAAAAGAGACATGCAGGACTTCCTGGATAAGATAGTGGAAGATTTGCTCCCCTCGACGACATGATATCGGCGCCGTCAGGAGCTTGCTACACATCGGGCGTCCAATGCGGCGCTTGATGGGGCGACGCCGCTGCACCTTTAGGCGTTACACCTTGATCTGATGGATCACCGTCTGAAGATCCTGCGCCATCTTAGCCAGGCTCTCGCTGGAAGCGGCGATCTCCTCCATGGAGGCCGACTGCTCCTGCGTCGCCGCCGACACTGTCTGCGTCTGCCCGGCCACGTCCTTGCTCAGCCTGTCGATGGACCGGACCGCCTGCACGATCTGCTCGCTGCCGCCCGCCATCTGTTGGATCGCCGCCGAGATCTCCTGCACCTGACCGGTCACCTGATTGATCAGGCTAACGATCTCGCGGAAGGCATTGCCGGCCCCGTTGACAACCTCCGTTCCGACCTTGACCTCCCTGGCGCCCTTGTCCATGGCTTCAACCGCCCTGCCCGTGTCCGCCTGGATCCGGCCGATCAGATCGGCAATCTGCCTGGCCGCGTCCTGCGACTGTTCGGCCAGTTTGCGCACCTCCTCGGCGACAACGGCGAAGCCGCGGCCCTGCTCTCCGGCGCGCGCCGCTTCGATGGCCGCGTTGAGCGCCAGCAGGTTGGTTTGCCCGGCAATACCGGAGATGGTGTCGATGATCTGCCCGATCGCCGCAGAGCGCTCGCCCAGTTCCGCGACGACACGGGCCGAGAAGCCGACCGTCTGCTCGATGTTCGCCATCTGGCCGATCGCCGCTGCAACGGCCTTGCCGCCGTGGTCAGCAGCGGATGCCGTCTTCTGGGCCGTTCCCGCCACCAGACTGGCGTTCGTCGATATCTCTTGAATGCCCGCCGACATCTGCTCGATGACCGCCATGGCATCATTGACGGCACTGACCTGTTCTTCCGTGCTTGCCGCCACTTCCGTAATCGATGCGGCAACCTGGTTGGTCGTCAGCGCTGACTGTTCCGAACTGGCTGTCAACTCCTCGGAGGCGGCGGCAACCTGTTCCGCCGAGCCGCCGACACTCCGGATGATTGAACGGACCTGCTCCGTAAAATCATTTAGACCCCTGGCCAGTTCCCCCACTTCATCAGAGGACGAAACAGAAACTTTCTGTATGGTGATGTAACCGTCATCATCCCTAGCGATGCTGTTCAGCATCTCCCGCAGCGGCTGGACGATGATTCGAGAGATTGTCCAGGCGATCCAGGCGCCGAAGACGAGGGCAAACAGGGTAACACCGATGGTGATCCGATCGAAGGAGGCCGCCATCGCATCAGTGCTTCGCTTCAGTTCTTCGGCCGTCTTTTCATTATAATCGACCAAGTCCCGGATATAGGCATTCGCCTGGACAAGACGAGGCATGGCCTTTTCAATAAAATAGGCATGGGCTTCCTGCTTCTTGCCGGACAAAGCGAGCGCGACGGCCCTTTCCCGTTCCGCGCCGTAGCGTTTGATCTCCTCCTGCAACTTGGGCAGGATGTCCCGCTCGTAATCGTCAAGCTTCGTATTTCCATAATCGGCTAAGTGCTTATCCGTCTGCATCGTACGCTTTTCAATATCTTCCAATAAATCTTTTTGCTGCTGCGGACTCAACGGAGCGAGAATCAGTTGCCAGGCGTTCGCTTCGATGGCCCGAAAATAGGCCCGGGAAGTATTCAGCCATTGAATCGGCAACAACCGGTCGTTATATAACTCCTGCGCTTGGTTCGCCATCTGATGACCGGCCAAGTATCCGGTAGAACCGATCCCCAGCATGAAAACAAGCAAAACGACTGCGAGGCTAGCGACTTTTTTTGCTACCTTCCAATCCCGAAACCATTGCAAGAACAACGCCTCCCCTTGGTATCACTAAATCGCTATTGCCGCTGTCGAACTTTTTCGACATTTTTCTGTTTTTTCCTGCGTTACCGCAGGTCGCCTGCCGTGGAATTCTTCTCTATCGCCTTCTTTCCATCACGAGATGCCGCTCAACCGCCAAATAAGGCTATTATGGAAAAACAAGGTGAAATACGGCCAAATGAAATCAAAGAGGTCAAATGAGATAAATTAGGTCAAACGAGGGCGTACCATGAAAAAACGAACAATTCCCTACGACGTTATCATCGTCGGCGCCGGATTCGGCGGTCTTACTGCCGCTGCTTGTCTGGCCCACAAAGGACAACGCGTCCTCCTCTGTGAGCGCTCGGGAGAACTGGGCGGCTGCGCCGGAAGGTTTGAACGGGGCGGCTACCGTTTTGCCAGCGGGGCAACCGTCGGGATGGGCTTCGAGCCAGGCGGGGTTCTCCATGATCTTTACAGCCGGTTGCGCATCCCCTTACCGGAATGGAAAGAACCGCCGGTGATCATGGATATCCATCTCCCCGACGGTGCTTTTCCCTACTGGCGCTCGAAAGCGAACTGGTATGTAGAGGCGGCCCGCCAGTTCCCTACGGAAAGCGCGCGCGTCATCGCTTTTTTTGAAGAGGCCTTTCAGGTCGCCCGCTTGCTCGAACCGGTCATCCGGAGGCGGCCCCTCTTCCCGCCAACAGACGCCGCAACGGCCGTCCGGTTGCTCTCGCTGGCCGACAGTCAAACCGTCCGCTTATTGCCCTTTCTCACGAGCACGATCGCCGACAGGCTGAAACGTTTCGACCTGGAGAAAGCCCGGCGCTTTCTCTGTTTTTTAAACGGCCAACTCATCGACAGCGTCCAGACGACAGCCGAACAGTGTCCCGCCTTTTTGGGCTATGCCGCACTCTCCACCTTCCACCGGGGCGCCTTCGCCATCCGAGGCGGTCTCGCCTCGGTGGCTGAGGACTTGGCCCGCTCCATCATCGGAGATGGCGGCGAGATTCGAAGACACTGTGACATTCGGACCGTCGAACGAAGGGCCGCCGGCTGGCTGGCGACAAACCAATACGGCGAAGGGTTTGTGGGAAAAAAACTGGTCCTGAACAACTCACTGCACAGCCTCCACCGACTTCTCCCGGAAGGGCTCAGAAAAGCCGTCGCCGTCGATGCGGCGCACGAACAACGCCGACCGGCCTGGGGCGCTTTCGTCCTCTATCTGGGCTGCAATGATGAGGGCAACTTGCCCGGCAGCGGTATGGTCCATCAAAATAGCACCCCAGACAGCCGTCTCTTTCATCAATTCATCGGATCCTACGACCTCCCGCCAACAGAAGGAAATCAGTTCCTGCTCTCCCTCTCCTCGCCGGAGGATCGGCTGTTCGCACCGGCGGGGAAACGATCGATCACCATTTCCACCCATACCGCCGTGGCCCAGTGGTGGGAACCCAGTCGCTATGATAGCTTGAAGGCAGCGTACCAGCAGCGAATCCTCGATACGGTGGCCAGAAGCTTTCCCGGTTTTCCGGCGACTATCGAACAGGTCCTGCCGGGGACACCGGTCACCTGGGAGCGCTTCACCGGTCGCCATCAGGGCAAGGTCGGCGGCTACATCCCCACCGGTCCCTTCAGTTGGCTGCACAACTATCCTGTCCGCTCCGGTCTGTCCGATCTCTGGTTCTGCGGCGATACGGTCTTTCCCGGCGCCGGGACCTTGGGGACAGCCTTGTCAGGGATGACCGTGGCCGATCAGATGACGGGGTAAGTGGTTCTCCGGTCTCAGGTCACGTTGCCATCGTAAAGAACCGCATGTTCGACAATCATCCTGTTGCCTTACCCACACGCAACCGATTATGTTACTATGACATATAGTAGCATCAATTCGATTAAGGCGGCGATAGGATGGGCTCCCCCTGGTTTGTCTTTCACAACAATATGCTTCTCGTGAGAGAAGCGGAGGATAAGGTCGAAATCCCTACCCAAGGGGATATTGACGCCATGAATGTAGAACTTACCGGTGTCACCCCGATCGGTCTGTCTGACAGAAATGATGGTTTCGTGGCGGCGCTCGGTGACGCAGCGCAGCCACCCGGCTTTTCCTTTACAGACCTGCGGCGGCTCTATGGGCGTGTTGCGGACAACCTCTTCTGGCTTGCCATCCGGGCGCTCCATATCTCGACATGGTTGAAAAAAAATCAGTTTTGCGGCTGCTGCGGAAGCCGCCTGCAGATGGCCGCCCATGAACTAGCGTTGCAGTGCGAACAATGCAGTCATCTCGTCTATCCCCGGATCTCCCCGGCCATCATCGTCGCCGTCACCCGGGGCGACCAAATCTTGCTGGCGCGCCCGAGGCGGGTTCAAGCCGTCACTTGGCACACGGTCATCGCCGGGTTCGTCGAGCCGGGGGAAACGCTGGAGGAATGTGTCCGGCGGGAAGTCAAAGAAGAGGTTGGCGTCAATGTTGACCAGATCGAATACTTTGGCAGCCAGCCCTGGCCCTATCCGGATTCGCTCATGATCGGGTTTACCGCACAGTACGCCTCCGGTGAGATCACCATTGACCAGAAGGAGATCGTCGAAGCTGGCTGGTTCTCCGTCGAAGATCTGCCGCAGTTGCCGACGAGCTTCAGCATCGCCAAACGTCTGATCGACTGGTTTGTCTCGACCCAACGTGAATCCATCTCTCGCAGCGATTCGCCGTCCAGTCTCTAATCTCCAAGAATATAAAAGAAGCGACAAGAGGGCGTTATCGTTCCCCTTGTCGCTTCTTTCTTGTTCTATCGTTCTATTGTTCTATTGTTTTATCGATAGGCTGCGCGATTGTCCCGCTGCCCTGATGAGGGTGATATCCACGGCCTGCCGAAGCAAAACGGCCGGTTATCATGCCTACATCCGCGTCCGGATCCGCTCCAGCGCCTTGACCGTGTTTTCCCGGGTGCCGAAGGCGGTCAGACGGAAGTAGCCTTCCCCGCTGGCGCCGAAGCCGGCGCCGGGCGTGCCGACCACGTTGGCGACGCTGATCAGCTTGTCGAAGAAGTCCCAGGAACTCATGTTGTCGGGGGTCTTCAGCCAGATATAGGGGGCGTTGACGCCGCCGAAGACCTTGTAGCCGGCTTCGACGAGGCCTTCGCGGATGATGCGGGCGTTTTCCATGTAGTACTGGATGGTCTCCTTGACCTGCTCTTTGCCGGCTTCGGTATAGATGGCCGCCGCAGCCGCCTGGACCGGGTAGGAGACGCCGTTGAACTTGGTCGTCTGCCGGCGCAGCCAGAGCCCGTTCAGGCTGTAGGCTTTGCCTTCGCGGTCATACGCCATGACCTCTTTGGGCACCACGGTGAAGGCGCAACGGTTGCCGGTGAAGCCGGCCGTCTTGGAGAAGCTGCGGAATTCGACAGCCACCTCGCGGGCGCCTTCGATCTCATAGATGCTGCGGGGGATGTGCGCTTCTTGGATGAAGGCCTCATAGGCGGCGTCATAGAGAATGATGGACTTGTTTTCCCGGGCGTAGTCGACCCACTGCTTCAGTTCCTCTTTCGTCATGGTCATGCCGGTGGGGTTGTTGGGGAAGCAGAGGTAGATCATGTCGACCCGCGTCTTCGGCAGCTCCGGCTTCATGCCGTTGGCCTCGGTGCAGGGCAGGTACACGATGTCGTCGAACTGGCCCTTTTCGTTGAAAACGCCGGAGCGGCCGGCCATGACGTTGCTATCCACATAGACGGGGTAAACGGGGTCGGTCACAGCGATGATGTTGCCCAGGCCCAGGATCTCCTGGAAATTGGCCGTATCACACTTGGAACCGTCGCTGACAAAGACCTCGTCCATGCCAAGGTCGATGCCGCGGGGCTTGTAGTCGTTCTCGATGATCTGCTGGATGAGGAAGTCATAGCCCTGCTCAGGGCCGTAGCCGCGGAAGGTCTCGGCGCGGCCCATCTCATCGACGGCTTTTTTCATCGCCTCGACGACGGCCGGCACGAGGGGCCGGGTCACATCGCCGATGCCGAGCCGGATGATGTCGGCCTCGGGGTTGTCCTTTTTGAACTGGTTGACCCGCCGGGCGATCTCGGAAAACAGATAGCTTCCGGGAAGCTTCAGGTAATTCTCGTTCACCAACGCCATGGTTATGTTCAATCCTTTCTTTATACGTACGTTTTCTGTTTATTATATCGTTGGCGGATCTTATTTTTCAACCCTGCCCCAGGTTGTCTTCGAATCTCGTTCATGGAGACTTCATTATTATGCGCTTTTCGATGTAGAAGATTCGATGATGCCGCTTGTTCTCCCTGGTGACGTCAGATGTGAAACCGCTCGATCTTCTCAAACAAGTCGAGCGCCATCTTATCCAGTTCCGCCATGGTCTCCCCGACTTCTGCCAGGGTGCTCGCCTGGCTCTGCACCCCTGTCGCCATCTGTCGGGCCAACGCGGCTGTCGTCTCCGTTGAACCGGCCAAGTCGCCGATCGTCGCCGTCATCTCTTCGCTCAGCGCCGATTGTTCCTCCGCAGCTGCCGCCATATCCTCTATCCCGCCGTTGACACGGCCAATCGCCGCAACGATCGACTGGACCTTCTCCACCATGGCCTTCACCTGGCCGGCGGCAGCGATGATCTGTTCCCCTGTATGATCGCTCATCGCTACGGCGTTGCGGGTTTTCGCTTCCATAGCAGAGATGACGAGGACGATTTCCTGGGCGGATGTTGCTGACTGCTCGGCCAACTTGCGAACCTCTTCGGCAACAACGGCGAAGCCTCGGCCATGCTCGCCTGCTCGGGCCGACTCAATGGCCGCGTTCAGTGCCAGCAGGTTCGTCTGCCCGGCGATACCGCTGATGATATCGACAAATCGAGCAATGCCTGCTGTCGCCTCCACCAAGCCCTTGACGACGCCGGCAATCTCTTGGCGGCTTGTTTCGAGATGCTCCATTGTTTCTGCAACGGCCTTTGTCGCATGGAGGACCTCTCTTGCCTGCTCCGTGACGACGGCGCTGTTCCGGTTCGCCGATGCGGCCGATTCCGCCACCACTTGGGCCGTATTCGCTACCTCGTCTGCGCCTCTGCCGGCCTCTTTTAAAGCGCCCGCGTTATGCACCGCGTCCACGGCAACCCCCTCGACGCCGCTGGAGATTTCCGCCATGCCCTTGTTGGCGTTCTCCATCGCGCGGGTAACCTGTTGCACTGATAATTGGATCCGGTCCACAGCAGCGCGCATCCCCTCGATTATCTCCCGGTTGGCCCTGTTCATGGTGTTGAAGCTCCGGGAGAGATCGCCGATCTCATCGGTTCCTGTGCTATCGGCGCGAACGGTCAAGTCTCCCTCGCTCGCCGCCGCCATCACATCCTTCAGGCGATAAATCGGTTTGACAAGCGAATTGGCCAGTGCGAACGACGCCGCGGTCGTGATCCCTGCAATGACCATCCCCGCCAGGCTCAGCGCCATGATCAGGCGGGATGCTTGGGCGCGCAAATCATCGTTATTGACGTTGGCGACGATATACCAATCCCAAGGTTCGAAGTAACGAAAGATGGCCAAATATGTATTTCCTTGATAGCCGTATGTTAACGATCCGTTCTTTTCTTGTATCATCTGCTGGACAAAGGGCAGATCATTGCCGATTTTCCCCTGCAAAGACGGGTGGATGATAAAACGTCCGCTCGAATCCATGACAGAGGCATAGCCCGACTGCCCGATTTTGATATCGGAGACCGCTTTCTCCAGGATGGGGTCCTGTTCCTTGACGCCGACGAAGAGCGCGCCGATGATCTGGCCCTGCTTGTCGAGCAAGGGGGTGTAGGATGAGATATACCAGCCGGTCACTACGAAGGCGCGTCCCTGAAAGGGCTGCTTATGTACAATCGCCTGGTACACGGGAGAATCCTCTTTGATTGAGGTGCCGACGGCTCGTTTGCCCTCTTTATCGAGGACATTCGTGCTCACCCGCACCAGTCCCTTATCTTGCAGCAAAAAAACGGTCGCCACACCACCCGCAATATTCTGGATATGGTCCACAAAAGCGGTATCCAGTGTCAGCCGCTGGCTACCGGCATAGAGCGCCGGAAGGGTGTACTTGCCCACTTGCGCCTCTTCTCTTGGTTCGAGACGGAGTTCACCCAAGTCGGCCAATTCGTCCTGGGCTTTTCGCATGTTGCTCTTCAACTGATCATCCAAGGCGGCTCGGCGGATGGCCACCATGCTCTCGATCGAGTCGGTGATGTGTTCGCTGTCTCGAACAGCGGCCCGCGTCAAGGCGTCATCAGATTTGACCGCCGCCAGGATGCCGAGAATGCCGGCGCAGACCGCCGTCAAGACGAGGAAACTGACAGTTAATTTGTTTTTAATCCGCATCTGCTCGTCCCCTCTGCTTCACTAGCACAAATTTTCCCCTCAAAAGCCAGAAAACCGCTCTGTCATTACTTTAGAATATGTGTTATGAGCGGTCAACCATTTCTGTAAAAAATAGTTATGCGTGCAAGAAAGTACCTCTAAAATTCTTGGTCATTCCGAATGAACTCCTTGACTTATGGTCTCCGGAGCGTGGCGAAACATTTGTCCGGTAGGCGCAGTAATAAAGAGGGAACCGTCCCGGTGAATCCGAGATGGTTCCCTCTTTATTACACGTCATTTTTTTCATAGCCTGCGACAAGACGGGGGAAGTGAGATCCCTAAGAGAGATATTCTTGTGTTCGAGAATCATCCTTATGCCTTCGTCGCAGGCACACTTCTTTGGACAAGATGCTTCCGAATAAAGGCGGTGATCTCGTCCATGGCCTGCCGCGCTTCGGGGATGAAGGCGGGCAAAAAGGGATAGCAGTGCACCATGCGCTCCCCAACGCGCAGGGTGACATCGACACCGGCCGCCCTCGCCTTCTGCGCAAAAGCGAGGGCATCGTCAAAGAGTTCATCGCATTGATCAACAGGGGCGGAAGGTCGTGAAGCTCCCCATAGAGCGGTGAGATCCAGGGCAGGCGCGGGTCCATATCGCCGGTGTAGTATTTGCTGAAGACCGTCCAAGAGTTCAACGGCGCCAGGGACACCGCGTTCTTCGTCCGGTAGGATGCGCTGGTGCAAGCCAGATCGGTCCAGGGGGAGATAGCCACCGCCGCTGCCGGAAGGGCGATCCCCAAATCCCGGAGGGCCAGCAGCAGCGCCAAGGCCAAGCCGCCGCCGGCCGATTCCCCGGCGACCATCATATCGGAAGCGGAAAAACCCTGGCCCAGTAGCCAGCGATAGACCGCCACCGCATCGTCGATGGCGGCCGGATAGGGGTGTTCGGGGGCTAGGCGGTACTCGAAGAGCAGCGCCGTGACGCCGCTGCTTTTGACGATCCTCGCTACAATCGCCCGGTGATCGCTGCAAGAGCCTGATACATATCCCCCGCCGTGCACATAGACGATGAGCTTGTCCCGCTTCCCAAGGGAGGTTTGAATCCACTCAGCCGGAATGCCGTTGATGTCGACGGGCGTTACATCGATCCCCTCGGGAAGTTTCCCGAACAGCCGGGCGCCCTTTTCGCAGTCTTCGCGAAAGTCGGGAATGGAGGTATTGAAGTCAAAGACGGCTCTCCGCTTGTGTTGAAACCGCAAGAGATGGCGGTGCTCCAATACAAAACGAAACATATGGGCCTGGATGCTGGGCATCTGTTTATCCTCCGCTCGCCATTGGTTGATTCTTCTGGGCGCCGTTATTTCCGCGCCGAAGGCACACTTCAGTGACCCTAGGGCGCCGCCTACGCTTGGGCTCCCTTGATGAACAGGTCCACACATTGGGTGATCGCCTGATCAACGGAAAAGCCCTCCGGTTCGAGATAGCACTGTTTCACCACCTCCACGAAGGCGAACTCCAGGAGATCGCCCAGCACGTAAGGCGGCAGATCGGCTCGAATCTCCCCGTCCTTCTGTCCCAGTTGAATGATCTCCATAGCCACCAGGAAAAAGCCGCTTTTCTCGCTGTCGTCCTGTTGGAAGGAGACCATGTTGCGCATCCGGTAGACGATGTACTTCTCGAAAAATTCCTTATTCGCCAGCACGCCTGCGATCAATTCGTGAAAGATGGCGGTCATGCGGGCTCGCGTGTCGGGCAACTCCCGCAAGCGCAGCATCCGCTCGGCGTTTTTTTCTCGAAATGTTCGCTTGATGTGTTCGTCGATGATCGCTTCCTTGACCGGAAAGTAGTTGTAGAGGGTGCCTTTGGCGATATCGACCTCCCGGGCGATCTGCTCCATCGTCGTTGCGTCATATCCCTGCTGCTTGAGCAGTCGCAGGGTGACGGCGATGATTTTCTTTTTCATCTCTTCCTTTTTTCGTTCCATCCGCCCCGGTCCCGTTGACTCGTTGGGGGTCAAATCTGTCACTTCCTTAATTCGAACTCAAACTCAATTAGTTGAAGAGCTATTTTTCCATACGACGCATATTATTATACTACGTACAATTTTGCTTTCCGTCTAGATATTAACACAGTCTTCTTCGTTGCGCAACAATAGAATTACGGCAAAAGAAAAAAGCACCTCGATCGCCGTTAGTCGACACTCGAGGTGCTTCACGGTTATGTCCCTGCCCTCCTCAAATAGATCACGTAGAAAGGAACCGGACCGTCTCCGGGGATTAGCCTTGAAACATCGTTTCACTCGCTTCTTTCATACGTCTGTCGGAAGGTTTGCCAGCAGTTCCTCCACCGTCTGATAGCGTTGCAGGGCTTGCACCGCCTTTTCACTCGGATCGGCATAGATGACGAGATCCTCCGATTCACCCAACTCCGGACGGACAGGAAAGGCCAGCTTCTCCCCTTCCAGCGAGAACTCGGCTTCCACACCGGCCTTGTTTCCGCGGGCATCGAGGCGGATCCATCTCCCGGCGCTCTTGAGGTACACGGCGTTCAGCCCGTGCACGATCAGCCAGGGCATCTCCTCATCATCTAAGAGCAGCCTTTGGTAACAAAATCCCGTTGGAATCCCGACGCATCTGAGCAACGCCGCCAGCAGATGGGCCTTGGCGTAACAGATCCCCTCTCGGTGTTCGAGCACTTCTGAGGCCTTGCAGGTGACGACCTGCCCGCCGATGTCGGCTGAGTGGGCGATCTCGTCTCGGACGAAGTGATAGATGGCGCGGATGATTTCCACTTCATCGTCCTCTTTACTGGCTAGCCCTCTAAGGTCCTTACCTGCCGACAACCGTTCGGCTGTTTCTCGGACCGCTGGGTTCTCCCAGTCAATGACGTCAGATACGGCGAGGTATGCTTCTACGTCAGAAGTTTCCGGGATTAACGACAAGTTTGATGGCACCTTCTCAATCGAAACGTCTTCCAAGCGCAAGGCGCCTCCTCCCTCTTTCCATTCGTTTGCCGTCTCTAATTGGGACGATAACGAGAAACCGCTTCCAGGTCATAGCGCCTGAAAGCGGTTTCTTCTGTGTCCTCTCAGCGCGCCATTTCCAGTGACTCCGGCAACGGGGCGACGAACACCCGGTTGCGCCCGCTCTGTTTCCCCCTGTACAGCGCCTGGTCGGCCCTGTGCAGGATATCATCGATGTTGTCAGCGGGGCCAACGGAGGAGACGCCAAAGGTGATGCTTATGGAGACGGGACACCCGCTCCAGCAAAATTCATGGTCAGCCACGGCGGCGCGCATGCGTTCGGCCACCGCCATCGCACCTACGAGTTCCGTCTCGGGCAACAGGCACAAAAACTCCTCACCGCCCCACCGGGCGACGGTGTCATCGGGTCGCACCACTTGGCGGAGTCGTTCCGCCACGGCGCGCAACAACATGTCGCCGGCGTTGTGGCCGTATCCGTCGTTGATCTGCTTAAAATGGTCGATGTCGCCGATGACCAGGGAGAAACCCCGGCCTGTCTGGCGGTACTTGTCCAGTTCTACATGCATCTTTTCGGTCATATCGCGCCGGTTGACGAGGCCGGTGAGCATATCTGTCCGCGCATTGCGGTCCAGTTCTTCGTTCATCTTGCGAAGAATGCCGTTCAGCATCTCCTGGGCGTCTTTGGCAAAGCGCAGTTCCCGGTTGGCCCGTTCCAGATCGCGGGTCCGTTCGGCCACTCTCGCTTCCAACTCAGCGTTCATTCGGAGCATGTCGGCCTCCGCCTGTCTTCGCTGCATCTGGTTAGACAACAAGGCAAAAATCAGCAGGGTTTGCAGTGCCACAATAATGACGGCGGCGATGACCTGCCAGCGATGGGGCGACGCCTGCAGCAGCGCCGGCGGGAATTCCGGCGACGACGCTGCAGCAGGGGAACACAGGGGCGCAAACAAGCTAAGGGCGCAAGTAAACACGATCGCCAGAAGGGCCATCGCCATCGCACGTATACCACATCGCCCAGGTTGTTGCTGCCATCCGCCGGATGCTTCCGCTGCTTTCCTCATGCTTGCTCCCGCACAGAGCGCCTGTGCTTGCTGTCTACATCGTGTTGCACATGAACAGGCTGCACCAGCCTTATGGCATCACTATTTCTCTTTTGCGGTCGCAAAACCCTGTTTGCAGGGATTCCTGCTTGACTTCAATTTGCAGTAATTTGAACAATTAACAAACATGTCATTTGCATCACGTGAGCCGGCTTTATTGAAACAGAATGGATGATGCCGCGGACAAAAAACTTGGTTCCGCATCATCGCGACGACTCTACCCCTCACGCGTAAAAAAGGTAACATCCAGCCGATCTCGATCCACGATCCTTGGATAGCGATATTGCGGATACCCGACCATCACCGCGCCGGTGATCTTCTTGCCCTTCGGGATATGGAACAATTCCAACAGCGGAGAATCTTCGCTGAGGGCGCAGGACTCGAACACGCCCGCCCAACAGGTCCCTAACCCCAGCGCCGGCGCGTACAATTCCAGATAGGCCAGGGAAAACAGCGCATTCTCCCGGGCTCTTGGGTGTCGGCTGTCGGCAGTGGTCATGATGAGGGCCGGCGCGCCCCGCAGGATCGCGTCCTTGCCTTCTTCCCGAGAGGGCTGGATATAACGTGCCGCCCGTTGGGCCAGCGACGCATCGGCTTCTAACCATCTGACGACAATCTCCAGCGCCTCTTGCAGGATCGCCTGGTCGTCGACAATCAGGTAGGACAGGCCTTGCAGATTCATGGCCGTCGGCGCAAAACGCGCAACGTTGACCAGCTTGCGCAGCTCTTCTCGCGGCACCGGCTGATTGAGATAATTGCGGATCGAACGGCGTGACCGGAGAAAGCGCTCCGCCTCCGCCGCGCTGAGTCTCGATAGATGGCCGCTTTCCGCCTGTCCGGCGAGGGGTGTCTTGGCATGATCCAGGGCCTCGTTCGGACAGACGGCCACACAGTGACCACAGCGAATGCACGATTGCGGCGCCACGGCTTCCGGGCCCGTCTGTCCCATACGGAGAACGAAGGTGGGACACTCTTTGGCGCATATGCCGCAGTTCACGCATTTTTCCGGTTGTACCGTAATCAAATCCATGGCTACGCCCCCTTGCACGGACATTTTCGTGAGCCCTTCGGTGGTATCACGCTAGCCCCGTCTCTTTCCGATGAAACACACAGACGATTCCTCCGCGTCCGAAACATTTGTTGCAAGAAATGCACTTTGCGCTGCTTGCATCACCATTCTGCCAACGGTTCACCAGATCGTTTTCCCGGATCAGTGGCCGGCAAAGGGCTATGTATTCGATGGCGGTCTGATTGAGCAGATCGGTCAGCGCGGCCACATTTCGGTTGCCCCCGACCAGGATCACGGGAACGTCGATTTCCTGGGCGACTTGGGACGCATAGGTCCGGAAGTAGGATTCTTGTTCTGCCGTGACAGTTCTCACGGCCCCCTCACTCGGACGTGAGGAGCCTGAGCCGCCGCTGATTTCAATGGCGTCGATCCCTAATTCGGCCAGCCTGTTGCATACATAGCGGCTTTCCGAAAAGGTCATCCCTTTGTCCATAAAATCGTCGCAGTTGATTTTGATGAGAATCGGGAACGCGGGGCCCACCTTCTCCCGGATGGCCTGATACGTTTCCAGAACCATCCTGGCCCGGCTCTCGATGCCGCCGCCATAGCCGTCGGTCCTGCGGTTGTAATAGGGCGTCAGGAATTTGCTGAGCAGATAGCCATGGGCGCCGTGGAGTTGGACACCGTCAAAACCGGCCTCCTTCGCCCGGAGCGCCGCGTCGGCAAAGGCGGTTTGGGCGAGTCGAATGTCTTCGACGCTCATTTCCTGCGGGGTCGTCTTATAGAACAAATCTTCCACGGCGCTCGGCCCCCACATGACCTTGCCAGGGGCAGGAGAAGTTTGCGATCCCATGTACGCGATCTGGAGGATGATCTTCGCGTCGTGCCGGTGGACCGTTTCCGTGAGTTGTTGATATTCATCAATAAAGGAGTCGTCATAGATGCCCATCTGTCCCGGCATCGGATGCTCCCGGTCGCTTACATAGGCAAGGCCGGTGATGATGGCGCCGACGCCGCCTTTCGCCAGATTCTCGTATGTCTGCACGAGCGCGTCGGTGATGTGGCCGCGTTCATCGGCCAAACCGTCATACATGGCCGACCGGATCAAGCGATTTTTCAGTGGCATTCCGGCCAGTGTCGTTGGATTGAACAACGATTTCATGGGGATTCTCTCCTTTTTTCTTCACGTCACATCGTACTGATTATCTTCACTCACATCGTACTGAGTTTGATGCTTTTCTCTCGACAACGGCGATAGCAAATGATGTTTTTACGGGGCAAGGGCCTCTAACTTTGACAGCAGTTCTGTCAGCTTCGAAAGCTCCTCTTCCCCCATGTACTCTCTGATCGATGCTTGCGCCTCCTCCCATAGCGCCCACGCCTTCCCGAGCGCCTCCTTCCCGGTTGCGGTGAGCGTGATCACCCGGGTGCGCGAGTCCTTGCCAGGGTTGACGGAGATGAGTCCGGCATCCGCCAGGGGCCGCAGATTGCGGTTCACGGTGGTGCGGTCAATCCGCATCGATTTGGCCAGTTCGCTCATGGTCACCGGTTTTAGCGGATCCAGATTTCGCAGTAGCGCCATCTGGGCCACCGTAAGACCGCTCGGCTGCAACACCTCATCATAGAAGTGGGTGACGGCCCGCGCAGCCCGGCGGACGTTCATGCAGTTACACAAGCTCGGAGGATGAGGATAGACGTGTCGAATCGGCGTCACGAGGAGCATCGCCCTTCCGGTTTGGCGTATTTCGTGTATATACACTTATTAATGTATCATCCGCCCTCCTCATTCGTCAACGCCCATGCTGCTTGTTGTTTGGAGGATGCCTTCAGAGAACGGCACAACTCGGACGAATTTTTTTAATCAACGAAATTTCGCTTCGTGGTAAATCAAACGAACAAACTGGTTCAGCCGATCGATGGCCGATGCTTTGACAGGATCGGGGGTTTTCGGTGTGAGTTGATAACAGACCCTCGGCGGCGGCGGATCGGAAAGCCTCTGGACGACAAATACATCCTTCTGGGCACATGCCTTTGCGATCGACCGGGGGACAATCGCCCATTGGCGCGCATCCCACATCAGCGAAAAGATCAGCGCGGCTACGTCGACTTGGAGACAAGAGGGGCTGTTGGCATCCCACCACCGGTCGTGCCACATCTGGTAGGATGGCCCCCAGTTGAAATAGATCTGATGTCGGTCGTCTAATTCGAGCGGTGAAACAATATCCGCCGGTGTTCGTTCTTCTCCTCGGCGCCGAACGACCACCATCTCGTCCACATAAAAGGGCTCAACGACGATGCCGGGCGTCACCCGCTCCATCTTTACAAAGGCCACATCGATTTCTTTGCGCTCCATGCTTTCATAGGATTCCATCGTATGTTGCGTACAAATCTGCAAACGAACGGAGGGGCATTGTTGACTGAAGATCTGATAAAGCGGTGGCAACACATACACATTCAAGCTGTCCGCGGCGCCGATCGTAAGGCGAACCTGCGGGCCGGTGGACTGCAACAGGGCAATTTCCCTTTTAAGCAGTTTCCACCGCTCGGCTAAGGAAACAAAGCTTTCTCCAAACGGGGTCAAGCTGATCGTCGGCACGCCTTTCCTGCGCTCGATCAACGTTGCGCCCAATTCTCGTTCTAACCCCTGCAGTCGATAACTGACCGTCGATTGTGACAGATGAAGCAGCTCCGCTGCCTTGGTCAGGCTTCGCGTTTGGATAATCGCCAGGAATGCCTCGATGCCCAATGCGTCCATGTGTTGCCCCTTCAAATATAGAACTTTTCGATATTGTATCACGGAATTATGCGTTTTACATGACACAATTTTATATATTACACTTGGCGGGAAAGGAGCGGATGGCCTATCCACCTCGTTGATTCCGAGATGAAACCGATCATCGTCATCGCCCTGCTGACCGCCGCCTGCCTGATCGGCGACTCCATGCTATACATTGTCCTCTCGACCCATTGGCAAGAGGCTGGACTTAGCTCCTTATGGGAAGTCGGCGTTCTCTTATCCATCAATCGCTTGATCCGATTACCCTTGAATCCGTTTGTCGGTTGGCTATACAAAAAAATCAGCACCCGCCAAGGGGTGCTTCTCGCTGCTGCGCTGGCGTTTGCTACGACAATCTCCTATGGGCTTGTAAAAGGATTTCTCCCGTTGCTTCTGATCCGGTGCGTCTGGGGCTTGGCCTGGACCTTCCTGCGCTTGGGCTCCTATGTGGTTATTGTCGATTGCTCAACGGACGCGAATCGAGGCCATTGCATGGGGATGTTCAATGGTTTATATCGCTTGGGCAGTCTCGTCGGCATGCTCGCCGGCGGGTTCATTGCCGACTGTTACGGTTTATCCGTGACAGCCTTGATCTTCGGCGCGATCACGTTATTATCCATTCCGGCCGCTCTGATCTGGGTTCCCACTTCTACGGACAAGCGAACAAGCGGAGAAGAAAATACTTCGAATAAATCGGTGCTGTGGAAAAATCGAATGATCCTTCGGGCCTTACTCACTGGAATGCTGGTGGCCATGATCTTTCAAGGCATGTTCACGGCAACCCTGAGTTATCTGGTCCAAGCGCATAACTCCGCCATCATCAATATCGCTGGTTTTACCCTCGGGGCTGCATCTCTCGCAGGGATTCTACAAGCCATACGATGGGGGTGGGAACCCTGGTTAGCTCCTTGGGTTGGGAAAATATCGGATGGGCGTTATGGCCGGGGAATGGTCCTCATCGCATCATTGCTACTGGCGATTTGTCTATTTACCCTACTCCCTCTTGATATCCCGATTATCCCATGGTTGCTGATCGTCATCGGTATCCAACTGGCAGCAACCGCGCTGACCACGATTACTGATGCGATCGCTTCAGATGCAGCGTCATCTTCCTCGAAACTCCTCGTGCTGACCGCTTATTCGATCGCCATTGATTTTGGAGCCGCAGTTGGGCCGTTTCTTGGTTATCTGCTTAACACATTTGTACAAGCCTATGCGGCTTATTGGGGAGCGGGGGTCATACTGTTACTACTGACATTAGCTTGGCTTGCGCTGAGTAGAGCCGATAGAAACATACTTTACCCTAAAACTTAAGCGGAAGGGTACGGCGAGATTCATGCTGCCGGTGGGCTCGCGGGCGTCATGGGGGGGTTCAACCGGACGTTGATGGAGGATTTCGCACTCGAAGCCAAACGCCGCTCTCCGTGATGGAAGAATACTTCAACCAGCGTGAACAGGTTGAAGCAGAGTCAAAGACACTGTATTCAAGTGTACAAACTCCGTCTTTCGCGGGTTAATAGGATTTGAAAATCTAGAATCCATAACCTAAAGAGACAAGAACCGCCTGTACGGTGGGAGCTATAGACTGGGATGACCTACTTCCCTGATACTTTGCAGCTTCCCTTTTATCTTTGTGGTTGGTAGTGCTTCCAAAACCAGTTTTCCCTTCCCCCCGAGAATCTCAACATATGAACAAGTGTCCTGGACATCGATAATCCCCACATCCCCTGCACCTACACCGCTAATACTGGTTAGTGCACCCATGATATCTCCCGGTCTCATTTTCGTCTTTTTTCCGGCATTGATCCGGACTCTTGTGATCTCTTTATTGAGATATTCACTTACATCCTGTTTCCGTTTTGGCTTTACATTCCTGCTTTTCTCAAAAATCCGCTTCCCGCTTTCCACTTCTTCCATGGCCGGCAGTTCCCGCTTCGGTATCTTATACTGTACATATTCTTCTATCTCCGCTAATAACCTATGCTCGCGGGGCGTTACGAAAGTGAGGGCGGTGCCTTCATTCCCTGCTCGGCCTGTCCTACCTATACGATGAATATAGCTTTCACATTCCATCGGAACATCATAATTGATGATGAGGGCAATATCGTCAATGTGAATACCTCGTGCCACCACGTCGGTAGCAATAAGGAATCTGAATTCGCCTCTTTTGAACTTTTGAATGGTCATCAATCGCTCTCTCTGTTCCATGCCTCCATGCAGGCTGCCGCAGAGATAGCCTTTATGCTTCATTTTGCTAAATACTGCATCTACCTGCTCCCGGGTATTACAGAAAATAATACAACTTTCCGGTCTTTGGGTGTAGATAATCTTATTTAAAAGACTACTCTTATCTTCTTCGTATACTTCATAATAATGCTGCTCGATTTTATCGGCCGTGGGATTTTTCGATTTTACCTCGATTTTCTCAGGGTTGCGCATGTATTTGTCACATATGGCAACGATTTTTTCCGGCATTGTCGCGGAGAATAACAGAGTCACCCGATTTGGGGGCAACATTTTTATAATCGCTTCAATTTGTTCGATAAAACCCATATCCAGCATCTTATCCGCTTCATCAATCACCAAATACCGGATCTCATCCAGAATGAAATTTTTTCTTTCGATATGATCATAGGTTCTGCCGGGTGTACCTACGATGGCGTGGACCCGCTGCTTTAACTCTCGTTTTTGAAATTCTATGGGATGCTTACCATATACGGCTGCGCACCGGATCTTTTTGAATCTCCCTATATTGGTGATATCCTGCTTGATCTGAACGGCCAATTCTCTGGTGGGTGTCAAAACCAACACCTGGGGGTTCTTTTGCTCTATCTCCATCTTTTCGCAAAGAGGAATGGCAAAGGCTGCTGTCTTCCCACTGCCTGTCTGGGATTTAACGATAATATCCTTATCGCGAAGAATCAAAGGAATCGCTTGTTGCTGTACTTCTGTCAGGGTCTTAAATCCAATGCTTTTCAAGGCTTTTACGATTTCTTCGCCAAGACCGTAGGATGCAACGCCTCTATTGTCCATGACATGAACCCCATTCTGTAACTTAATTTATTATTCATGAATAGCATACCTGATTTTCTGTTTATCATGCGAGTATAAGTTTTGGTCACGAGGCATTTGTTTTGCGAAAAAAACCAGTTTTATCGCGCAGTGAGAACATTAGTGCCTTAACAGGAGACAGCGGATTGACGTAACTGTTAGACGAAACATACAACAAAAAAAGAAGCCTCAACCCTGCATTACGCAAAGGTTGAGGCACTATGCCGGTTTAGTGGTGGTAGGTTTTAACCCTTCACTTGAGACAAAGTGCAACGAACTGCCTTTATATCTTCTTAACAAATTCAGATTTTAACTTCATAGCTCCAAAACCGTCGATGTAGCAATCAATATTGTGATCACCTTCAACTAACCGTATGTTCTTAACCTTCGTGCCCATCTTCAGAGCAGAAGAACTTCCCTTTACCTTAAGATCTTTAATTACACTTACCGAATCACCATCCCGCAATACATTCCCATTTGCATCTTTGACAACTGTCTCATGATTTTGTTCGGTTTCTAATCCTATCGACCACTCATGGGAGCATTCCGGGCAGATCAAGATATCCCCGTCTTCATACGTGTACTGGGAATTACATTTTGGGCAATTAGGCAAAGCACTCATAATTTTTTATTTTCTCCATTCGTTTTGTTGTTGATTATCATAAAAACTGGATTTTTCGCCGTTAGCGATGATACGTCTCCCCCCGATTCACCTTAAACCCCCGATATACCTGCTCCAGCAATATCAACCGCACCAACTGATGAGGAAAGGTCAACCGCGACAAAGACCACTTCGCCTTACAAGCGGCATGGACTTCCTTGGAGAGCCCCAACGTCCCCCCAATAAAGAACACCACCAAGTTCGGCCCATACAACTCCCATCCCCGCATCTGTTCCGCCAGGTCTTCCGTCGACCACATCTCCCCACGAGGATCGAGTGCAACGCCGATAAAGTCCTTTTCTCCTGCGGTCGCCAACAGGCGGTCGCCTTCTTTTCGCTTGATGATCTCCGCTTCCGTGTCGGATGGCTTGTCCGGCACCTTTTCGTCGGGCACCTCGATGATCTCCAAACGGGAATAGGCCCCCAGGCGTTTTGTATACTCCTGGAGGCCTTCTTTCAGGTACTTCTCTTTCAGTTTCCCGACGGCGACAATACGGATATGAAGCATCGTCCAAACCTCTCTGTCTACGATGGTCGCCCTGTTTGCTTCCTGTTAATTTACCGCAATTTACCCTAAGTCACCGTAACGATTTCAAACTTTGCTTAATGGGCTATCCCTTACTGGGCAAAGTATTCCTTCTCCGTGACCATCCCATACACGGCCCACTTCTCGGCAGCCATGACGCCTTTGCCTTGCGGGACCTTGGCCATGATCAGTACATACTTCTTCTGTGTTTCATTGTTTTGGATCATAACGCGCGCCCAGTTGGCGTCTTCCGAGAAGGCGACAGACTGCATGGTCATCAGGTCACCGAGGGTGACGTTGGTGACTTCCCAACTGCCGCCTTTGCCGGCCAGGGCTTTGATGTTCTTGGCGGTGACGGTGTTCAGGGGGTCATTGCCCGTGTCCCAGGGGCCGCGCAAGGCTTGGGTGTGGTTGAATTTCAGGTCGGTGAGGAAGGCTTTGGCCTCTTTGACGACCTTGCCGGTGGCCGGGCTGTCGACGAAGGCGCTGTTGCCGACGACTTTCCAGCCTTCTTTCGTTTTGTTCAGGTCCCAGATGCGGGCGGACATGATCGGCTGCTCATTGCCGATGGTCACCATATAGCGGAAGAGGACGTGGGCTTTGCTGCCGTCCACATCGATCTTGTAGGGGGCCACTTCGACCTTCACGTCGCCTTTGAGTTTGGCGTCTTTGAACTGCTTGACGGCTTCATTGAAGACCATTTTTTCGTCCTGGAGGGCGTCGGCGACACCTTGCTTGCCGAAGGACTTTTCCAGGAGCTTGGCGTCGCCGGTCATGAAGGCCTTGAACCGATTGGTCAAGGCGTCCTTGACGGCGGTCATGACTTCCTGCTCGGCGACTGTCTGGGCCTGGACCGGCTGCAGTTGCTGCTGGGCCGACACGGGGACACCCTGGTAAGCCACCACCGGCGCCAGGATGAAGGTGAGCAGGCCGGAGAGGATCAGCGAAAAGGGCACCCAGCCCCAGGAGGACGGTTTCGATTTTTCTGCCGCAGCGCCATGACCGTGGGCGTCATGCCCATGAGCATCGTGGCCGTGGGCGTCGTGACCGTGACTGTCGTGGTACCCCTGTCCATGCCCTTGATCGTGACCCTGTCCATCGCACTGCCCGTTCTGGGCGCAGCCGTGCATATCCTGTGCCATCGTTTGCATCCGCCTTTCTTCATCTCTGTAGTTTCCAAGAAGAACTCCGGACCGGGACCCCGCATGAGCGGGGTTCCAGCCGGAGTTCCTTTTTCGCTTACCGTTTACTGCGCGTTGAACGCCATTTCCTGTTGACGCGACATGATGACTTACTGCGGCGGCAGTTCGCCGAGGGTGACCGAAAGGGTCGCTTTTTGCTCCTCCCGGACGACGGTTACCCTGACCGTGTCGCCCACCTTGTAGCCGAAGAGTTCTTTTTGCAGTTCCATGCGGTTGCGGACCGGCTTGTCGTTAATGGCGATGAGGATGTCGTTGTTCTGCATGCCCGCCTTCTGGGCCGGTCCGCCTGGCGAAGGCTTGACGACGACGCCGTAGTCCACAATTAGATTGTACTTCTGGGCCAGTTCTTTGTCGACATCCATTATCAGGGTCACGCCGAGGGCGGCCCGGGAGACCTTGCCCTTGGAGCGCAGTTCATCAATGATCTGCATGACCTGATTCGAGGGGATGGCAAAGCCCATGCCTTCGAATCCCTGGACGGCGATCTTGATCGAGTTGATGCCGATGACCTCGCCGTTGGCGTTCAAGAGGGCGCCGCCCGAGTTGCCGGGGTTGATGGCGGCGTCCGTTTGGATCAGGTTGAAGGCGTAGCCTTCCGGCGTGTTCAGTTGGCGGTTGAGGCCCGAAACGACGCCCTGGGTCACCGAACCGGCAAACTCCTTGCCGCCGGGGTTGCCGATGGCGACGGCCAGTTCGCCCACGTTGACCTTTGACGAGTCGCCGAACTTGGCGACAGGCAGGTTGTCCAGGTTGATTTTGATCACGGCCAGGTCGGTCTTCGGATCGGAGCCGACGAGGCTGGCCGGGGCGGTCCGGCCGTCGGTGAGGGTGACGACCAGTTCGGCCGCGCCGGCGACGACGTGGTGGTTGGTGACGATGAACCCACTGCCGTCAAAGATGACACCGGAGCCGGTGCCCTGCTCCTCGATCCGGTTGCCACGGAAGAACTGACTCACCCGCACCCGGTTGGAGATGCCCACGACGGCAGGGCCGACGGCGCGGGCCACCTGGACGATGCGGTTGCCATCCATGCTCACCTGAGCCGGGTCAGCCACCTGGGGCGGCAAGGCATAGCCCGAGGGGGGCGGCGTGCTCGGCGCGGGGGCCGGCGCATGGGGAGCGAAATACTGGGAGATGTAGCCGCCGAGGACGGCGGCGGCGAGGGCCACTACGAAGTACGAGAGCAGTCCGGGCCGGCGTTTCGGCGGTTTGTCATAGGGTCCGGAGGGATAACCGCCGCCGCCGCCGCCGTAGGGACCTTGGCTGTAGTGATTGGATGAATTGCCCGTATGATCATTGTAGGGGCTTTGATTCGAGGGGTTCTCCCGGTAAGGACCCTTTTCGTCGAAGTAACTCATTCCGTCGTTCCTCCGTTTCGAAACTGTCCGTTCCTTTTCGAATCGGTTGTACAACAAAGCAACCGTAAACTAGGCGACGAACGCCTTCTTGCTAGATTTCCTCCAGGGGATGGGGCTCATACCGGGGGGCTACGGATAGTCGCACCCGTTCGGCCCGTCCGCCGCTGCGGCTTTCCGCTCCCGCTTCCGGCCAGCGCAAAGCGCGCTGCTCCGCCACGGCCATAACGCCTTCCAGGCCGACCACGGCAGGCGGGGCGTAGTCGCCGATGAGGTCGACGGTATGTTCATTCTCCGCCAGGATGGACGCGACCGTATGGACGGCCAGGTCCGGGCGGTTGTTTTCATTGCTCAAATGGGACAAGAGGACCTGCCGGACGCCGCCCTCGCAGAGCTTGACCAAGGCCTCGCCGGCGTCGGGGTTGGACAAGTGGCCCTTGTCCGAGGCGATGCGGCGCTTTAAGTAGGCCGGATAGGGGCCGGTCTGCAGCATCTTCGGATCATGGTTGGCTTCAAAGATCAGCCCCTGGCAGTCGATGAGGCGGCGGCCCATGCCCCGGGTGACGTAACCGATGTCGGTGGCGATGCCGAGGCGGCTGTCGCCGTCATCGATGGTCATGCCGATGGGCTCGCGGGCGTCATGGGGGGTGGCGAAGGCTTCGATCTCCAGGCTGTTCAGGGTCACCTTTTTATTCGGGTCGATCACGCGGACCTGGGCCTCCGGCACGTCGCCGATGGCGTTCTCCATGCCCTGCCAGCAGCCTTCGCTGGCATAGACGGGCAACTTGTAGCGCCGCGCCAGGACGCCGACGCCGCGGATGTGATCGATATGCTCGTGGGTGACCACGATGGCGTCGATCGTCCGGGGATCGACGCCGACAGCGGCCAATCCCTTTTCCACCTGCTTGCCCGTCAGCCCGGCGTCCACCAGCAGCCGCGTCTGCTTGCCTTCCACAAAGGCGCAGTTGCCACTGGAGCCGCTAGCAATGGTCGTATACCGCATGCTGCCTCCGTTGCCACCGGTGAATCCGGATGGCGTAATCTTTCTGGTCCAATTGGACCGGGATGATCGACATATCCCGCTGCCATGTCGCAGCGTCCAGCCGGTCAAAAAACTGAGCCGCCCATTCCCGTCCCGGATCGGCGACGATAAACTCGCCCCCCGGCGCTAGGTGATTCGTCAGGATCGTCTCTAGATCGCTGTGCAGTGTCCGCTCATAGAGGATGTCGGAGCCGATGATCAGCGAAAAATCGCCCATGGCGGGAAAGCGCCGCCAGTCGGCCCAAACCCGCTCGGTCTCCACGCCGTTCTGGGCGGCGTTTTCCCCGGCCAGTTCCAGCGCCGCCGGGATGAAGTCCGTCTGGACCACGTCGGCGCCCTTCAAGGCGGCCACGATGCCCGAGAGGCCGAGGCCGCAGCCCAGTTCCAGGACTGGGCGCTCTTGCATGTCCACCTGCCGCCAGAGGTAGGCGGCCAGGCCGAGCGATGACGGCCAAAGCTCCGCCCAGAAGGGGAGTTCATCTTCCTCCTGGGCGGCGGAGATCAGATCGTCTACATTGCCGATCCGGGTAAAATTCAGCACAGGGCCGCCCGGTACGGCGATCGTTTCAGTGACCCGCTGCAACGGCTGTTTCCTTCTTTCTGCGATAGGTGGTGCGAATCGAGTGCAAATGGTGGCTTCAACAGCCGCAGGGAGCGCCGGGAAGGGGCGACGCAAACATCCTTTAGGAGATCCGCCGCACCCGCGCGCCGAGGCCGATCAGTTTTTCCTCCAGGTGCTCATAGCCGCGCAGGACGTGGTGGAGGCAGGAGACCTCCGTCTCGCCGTCGGCCATCAGCCCGGCGATGATCAGCGCCGCGCCGGCACGCAGGTCCGAGGCCTTCACCTGGGCGCTGGAAAGCCGCGCCACGCCGTCGATGACAGCGGTCCGGCCTTCGATTTTGATCTGGGCGCCCATGCGCTGCAGCTCATCGACGACGCGCAGGCGGTTTTCATATACGTTTTCGACGATCATGCTGATGCCGTTGACCGTCGACAGCAGCGCCATCAACTGGGATTGCATGTCAGTCGGAAAGCCGGGATAGGGGAGGGTCTTCACATCGACGGGCCGGAACGCGCCGGTGCCGTCGACAAAGATTTGGTCGTCGCCCTCTTCGACGCGGACGCCGATCTCGCGCAGTTTCGACGTGATGGCGTGCAGGTGGGTGGGGATCACGTTTTCCACGATCACCCGACCGTGCGTCGCCGCCGCAGCGATCATGTAGGTGCCCGCCTCGATGCGGTCCGGGATGACGGTGTAGCGGGTGCCTCTGAGTTCGCTGACGCCGTCGACACGGATCACGTCGGTGCCGGCGCCGCGAATGCGGGCGCCCATGGCGTTGAGGAAGTTGGCCAGGTCAACGATCTCCGGCTCCTTGGCGCAGTTCTCGATGATCGTCTGTCCCTGGGCCGTGGCGGCGGCCATCATGATATTTTCCGTCGCGCCCACCGAGGGGAAGTCGAGGTAAATCTTGCCGCCTTTTAAGCGCTTGCCGCCGCCGGCCACGCCGCCGCGGATGTAGCCGTGTTCGATCTTCAGTTCAGCGCCGAGAACAGAGAGGCCTTTGATATGTAAATCCATGGGCCGGGTGCCGATGTTGTCGCCGCCCGGCAGGGCCACCTCGGCCCAGCCGAAGCGTCCCAACAGGGAGCCCAGCAAGAGGTTTGATGCCCGCAACTTCTTGGCCAGTGTATAGGACGTCTTGCAGGAGATGGTGTCCGGCACATTGAGGCGGATGACGCCGCGCTCCAGCCATTCCCCTTCGCCGCCCATTTCGCGGCAGATCTCCATCACTACGTCCACATCGGTGATTTCCGGGATATTTTCTAAAATCGTCTCGCCATGGGCCAGGAAACAGGCGGCCATGACGGGCAGAGTCGAGTTCTTGGCGCCACTGATGGGTACGCGCCCTTCCAGGGGGATCCCCCCCTGAATCAACAGTTTGCCCAACGAGCATCGTTCCCCTTTCTACTGTGGCAAAGGCGTCGGCGGCTTGGGGTCGATTAGCCAATGCTTCTTCTTTTTATTCTCTTAGCTAGGCCGGATTCCTGCTTGCCGCCTCACCAGGCAGGCGTTTTCTTTCCTGCTTGAACCGATTGACGCAAGCAGGCCGATCGTGTATTATCTGAATATTCAGTTGGTCAAAAAAACGCGAAGGAGGGGGATCGGCATGTCTTCCCAGGATGACCGCTGTCACGTCTGCCTGCGAACCAATGTGGTCGAATTGATTTGCACAATGGTCTTCCAGGTGTGGGGTGCTTCCTCAAAGGAACTCGCTTGCTGGCATGTCTGCAACGACTGTTACCCCCATTTCGAAGAGACGGTCCTCTCCTCCTACCGCAACAACCGGTGAAGCTCATGGAAACCCCCGCCCTCCCTTCGCGGAGCGGCGGGGGTTCTTATTTGCGCAAATCGATTTTGCTCCCTATTTGCGCCCCCTGTTTTCTCTCTGCGCTGCCGCATACACCTTCTGCACAAAGGTGTCCCAATCCCAGCCGGTCGCATCGGTGATGGCATCGCTGATGGATTCCCCCGCAGCCAGCCCGTCGATGGTCCTGCTCAGCGTCTCCGGACCGGCGTCGCGGAGCACGTCGACGGCCAGCAACGACTGCCGGTAGGCCAGCCGCTGGTCCTCCAGGTTGTCGAAGCCGTCGTCCATGGCGTCAAAAGGATTGAGCCGTTCCGCCCAGTCCCCCTTCGGCCGGGAGAGAGTGAAACCGCTGAGGCGGCGTTCCGCCTCTTGGGCCACGCCTTCGGTAAACCAGCGCGGGATGTTCCCCCCTGTTTGATAGTCAAGGACCATGTGCGCCAGTTCGTGGGCCATGGGACCGGCCATGTCGGCCTCGTCATGGCTCCAGACGCGGGGCGACAGCACCCGCACGACGCCGGCGTAGTAGACGCCCATGGCCGACTGGTCCTTCCAGCCGAAAACGCCGTTGAAGCTTTCCCGGTCCGGATAGAGCAAGACGAGCGGTTTCACGGCAGGTTGATAGCCCACCATGTCCGTCACCTGCGGGTAGATCCGCTCCGTGTCCCGGAGCACCAAAGGGGCCAGCCTGGCGTCTTCGTCACAGTAGCGGAGGGTGACATGCTCTCCCTCGAGCACGCGCCAGTGCCGCGTGTCCCGCTCGGCTTCACGCCGGTTGAACTCGCGATACCAGCCGAAGCCCTCCGCTTTCATCACCGGCCAGGTGGCGGCAAAGGCACGGCCGGCAAAGGCGAGCAAAAAAAGCAAACAAAACCCGGCGACCCACCACAGGCGCGGGTCGATTCTCCATTCCCCCATGTTTCTCCCCCCGGTCCCTTCCATTATATAAGCAATAATTCTTGCAAGATCGGAAAGCCCGTCCATTATACCAACCGGGAGGGGTTTTGGGACTGGGATTTTCCTGGTTGGATGGGTGTTTCCTGGATAAAAAAGAAGGTTACTGGGGTCGATGTACGGCTTCTTCCTGAATAAAAGGATATAAAAAGCCGCCCGGAAGTGGGCGGCGCAGTCAGGGGCGCTTATATCTAAGATGACAGACAAACAAAATCGGCGGGAATCCGTCGCATATGTCCACAGGGGCGCCCCGTAAGGCTACCTATCTGCCTTCCGTTCCGTTACGTGTCGGCAGGACCAGCTAGGGCTGCTTCTTGCCGATCCCGCTCAGATCGGGCGCTTCCAGTACGCCCGGCGCAGCCGTGTTACCCGGCGCAGCAGAGGTTGCAGGGTTTTGTCCGTTCGGCGCCGGCGCTGGTTGCGTCATCGAGTCGGCCACCTGGATCAGTTCTTTCAGGCTTTCCGCCTCTTTCGCCGGCGGGTTGGCGTCCAGGGCCTTCTGCCATTGGGCCTTGGCGGCCGCCGGGTCTTTTCGGGCCTGGATGAGGAAGATGCCGTAGTTGTAGCGGGCGTTCAGGTGGCGCGGGTCTTTTTCGATGGCCACCTTAAAGTTCTTTTCGGCGTCATCGATCAGGTCGCCGTAGAAGGCGGCTGTGGCCGCGTCGACGCGGGCGTTGATATCGTCCGGCTTCAAGGCCAGGGTCTTTTGATAATCCTCATAGGCGCGGCGGAAGGTGTTTTGCGAGGCTTCCTTATCCCCTGTGGTCCGGTAGAGGGAGGCCAGGTTGTAGCGGGTGTTGGCCAGTTCGAGCCAGACGGCGGCATCTTTCGGATCGGCCGTCGACTTTTCTTCTAGTCCCTTGATGTCAGCCTGCCAGGTCTCTTTAAGGCTCTCCGTATAGGCGCTGTCGTCCTTCGCCGGCGCCGGCGCATTGCGCAGGGAGGTGAGGGAATAGACGATCGTGCTGCCCATCAGGCCGGCGATCACAAGCAGGGCCACAATCGCGTAGACCCGGCGCTGCTTGTTGTAGAGGGAAGATTCTGAGGCCAATGCGGTCTCATCCTTTCTCTTGGGCGAACGCTCGCCCTGTTTTTGGAAAAACAGCGCGCCTGTTTTGCGGAAAACCTATCCCTTTCGTTGCAGCATGCCTGGTTCGGGGGGATCAGGGAACACACTTGTCCATCTCTTCGGAGGCGCTTAGCCGTATTATAAAAGGCCCGCAGCGCCGAGTAAAGTTTTTCCCTACGAATGCCGGATTCTATTGCGGCGCTACTCTACCCCACCGCCTCTTTTCGCGCTTCTCGCATCCCCTTTAGGTGTGACAGCGAGTAAACGACCAGCGCCGCCCAGATCAGCGTGAAGCTGACGGCATGGGCCGGCGTAAAGGGCTCGTGATAGAGGAAGATCCCCAGCAGTAGGCTCATCGTCGGCGACAGGTACTGGATAAAGCCGATCGTGGACAAAGGGATCCGGCGCGCGCCCTGGGCAAACCAGAGCAGCGGCATGGCGGTGACCACACCGGCGCCCATCAAAAGCGCCATAGCCAGCGGTGTGCCGCCGGAAAAGGCGTCGGTCCCCTGGGCATGCAGGTAGACGAGGTAGCCGATAGCCAGCGGCGTCACCATGGCCGTCTCGACGGCAAGCCCAACCACCGGTTCAAAGCTTACCTTCTTTTTCGCCATGCCGTAGAGGGTGAAACTTACGGCCAGCGTGAGCGCGATCCAGGGGACCTGTCCAAACTGCGCGGTGAGAAAGAACACACCGGACGCGGCGAGGGCGATGGCCACGATTTGCCCCCGGTTCAGCCGCTCCTGCAAAAAGAGGACGCCGGCGGCCACGTTCAGCAGCGGATTGATGTAGTAGCCGAGGCTCGCTTCGACCATATGGCCGTTGTTCACGGCCCATATGTAGATGAACCAGTTGGCGCTGATCAGCAGCGATCCGGTAATCAAGGTCAACCAGTTCTCTCGCTTTGCCATCGCGCTCTTCATGTTCTCCCACTGGCCCGTTGCAAAAATAATCATCATCACAAAGACGAAAGACCAAACGACCCGGTGGGCCAGGATCTCCATCCCCGGGATTCCCTGAAGGGACTTCCAGTAGAGGGGGAGCAATCCCCAGGCGAGGTAGGCCGCCAGGGCGTAGTAGACGCCGGTGATCATGTTGCGTTGCGCCGCTTTTTCTTCTGTCTGAGCCATTGTTGCTTCATCTCTTTCCCGTTTTGGCTGATTGTGCTGATTGAACAGGTTGTTCAATGGGTTGCTACTGGCCTACGGAGAAAAAGCAGAGCCCGAGAAGATATCGCGTGAAGATATCCTCCCGGGCTTTTTTCCCTCCGTGTACACAGGGCCTCCCTGCGCGTTCTCTCTCGGACCAGGCCGGCGAAGCGCCGCGGAACCCTAGAGAACCTCTTGCTTCAGTTTACTCCTTTTTAACGCTTGCCGCAACCCCATGGCTTTTCCGCATGCGCACTCCGCTCGTCGCGACGGTATCCAGCCGGAGTCTTGCTTTTTGCTTAATGATGGCCCGACAGATACCGTTCCGCCGAGATGGCCGCTACAGCGCCATCGCCGACAGCGGTGGCCACCTGGCGCAGGACCGTGTTGCGCACGTCGCCGCAGGCGAAGACGCCGGGGATGCTGGCGGCCAGGTTGGCGTCGACGGCGATATAGCCCTCTTCCGTCCGGTCCAGGGGATCGACCAGGAAATCGGCTGCCGGAGAATGACCGACGAAGACGAAGACGCCGTCACAGGCGATCTCGCCGGCCTCACCCGTTTTGCGGTTGCGGATGAGCGCCTTTTCCACAGCGGCGCCGCCGACGATCTCCTCGATCACCGTGTCCCAGACGAAGCGGATTTTCGGGTTCTGGAAGGCCCGCTCCTGGAGGACCTTCGTCGCCCGCAACTGGTCGCGGCGATGGACGATGGTGACCTCGGTGGCGAACTTGGTCAGGAACATGGCCTCCTCGACGGCCGAGTTGCCGCCGCCGGCGACGATCACCTTGCGCCCTCGGAAAAAAGCGCCGTCACAGGTGGCGCAGTAGGAGACGCCCCGCCCGTGAAACTCCGCTTCGCCTTTGACGCCGAGGCGGCGCGGCTGGGCGCCGGTGGCGATGATGACAGAGCGGGCGTAGCGGAGGCCGCCTGCCGTTTCGACGCGCTTGAGGTGACCCTTCAGACCGGTTTTTGTCACCTGCTCGGAGATCAGTTCGGCGCCGAAGCGCTGCGCCTGGGCCATGAAGCGCATCATCAGTTCCGGGCCGGAGATGGGCGTGTCAAAGCCCGGGTAGTTTTCGATAATTTCCGTCGTCGCCGCCTGGCCGCCCGGCATGACAGCTTCAAAGATGGCGGTGCGCAATCCCGCCCGGGACGCATAGAGGCCGGCCGTCAGCCCAGCCGGACCGGCGCCGATGATCAGCACATCGTAGATGTCCTTCGGGTCTTTTTTCCGCCAGGCCTGGTCTTCCTTGAGCATGCAACGGTCTATGACGACGGTGAGGCCGGCGCTTTCCGCCAGCTTGGCCGCCTCCTCGTGGATGACGCCTTCCTGCAGCCAGAGGATCTTCGCCCCCCGGGCGATGGCCTCCTGGGCGATGGGCAGGACCTCTTCGGAGCGGCGAAAGACGTCCACCACGTCGATCTCGATATCGGCCGGGATGGAGGCGAGGTCCGGATAGCTCTTTTCCCCGAGGATCTCCGTCGCCGTCGGGTTGACGGGAATGATCCGGTATCCCTGTTCTCTCAGGTACTCCGCCACATGGCGGCTGGCGCGGCCCGGTTTGTCCGATAAGCCCACGATGGCGATGGTCTGCACCGACGGAAAGTCGATCATTGCGCTCACTCCCGAACGTTTTATACCCATCAGGGGTATATTTATGGCTTCTATTATAGGCCGATCGTGAAGGAGGTGTCAAGCGATGCGGCAGGGCGCAACGAGGCACTTTGCGACGGGAACTTTTTGACTGACTTCTGCGTCTAAAGATTGAAAGATAAAAAAAGAAGACCCCCTGCGGGGCCTTCCTGCAAAAATGCAATTGCGATTTTCAAGATTGTCAATTGACTTCAGTTTGACTTTCAATCACCTTACACCAGCGATTCCTGACCGGCTTGGCTTACTTCAGGTAGGCCATGGGGTTGCGCACCCCGCCGTCGATGACCTCGAAGTGCAGGTGGCTGCCGTAAGAGCGGCCTGTCGATCCGGCTGCGCCGATGTTGGCACCCCGGCTGACGGTCTGGCCTTCACCGACGTACAGTTGGGAGAGGTGGGCGTAGCGGGTGGTGATGCCGCCGTGGTCGACGAGGATGCACTTGCCGTAGCCGCCGGCCCAACCGGCGAAGGTGACTACGCCGTCATCGGCAGAATAGACGGGATCGCCCGTATTGGCGTCGATGTCCATCCCGGTGTGAAACTCGCGGCCCCGGTAGCCGAAGGGAGAGGTGATCCGCCGGCCGCCGATGGGCCAGGAGAGGGTTCCGCCGCCGCCGCCGCTGTAGCTGCCGCCGGCGCTTCTGCTGCTACCGCGGGAGGCTACCATCACACGGTCGCCGCGAACCTCAACCCGTTGGACGGGGCTCTTCAACGTTTTCTCTTCCTTCAGTTCCTCATCGAACTGGTAGTTGTTCTCTTTGCTGATGACATAGGTGGCGATCTTTTTGCCGTTGGCGCCTTCCTGTTTGACCTTCACAGCGCCAGGGCGCATGTTGTTGTCCCGCTCGACTTTCGTCGGATAGGGAACGTCTTCTTCCTTGACGACCTTGTATGTACTGACCACGTTGAGGTAATGGACCGGCCGGGTGAGGTTGATCTCCTGGCCGATTTTTAATTTGTTTTCGTTGACCAGTTGGGCGTTCGCTTTGCGCAGTTCGTTCCAGCTCATGCCGTTTTTGACGGCCACGCTCCAGAGGGTGTCCCCTTTTTGGACGACATAGCGGATCTTCTCGCCTTTGCCTTCGGCGAGCATCTTTTTCGCTTGATCGCTGGGAATGACCTGATCGGGCGGCACTTCCGCGTTCTCGTAGGCGACCTGCTGCTTCACTTTCACATCGATCAGTTCGACGCCTTCGCCGATTTGTCCGTAAGAGAAGAAGTTGATCGTGTCTTTGACCACTTGTTCGGCCTGTTCGCGGTTAGCGACGACCAACTCGGGGCGTCCGTCGATCACGATCCGGCAGGCGTCGACCATGCCGTTGGCCTTGACCACGATACCGGACGGGTTAGCCGGTTGCGTAGGCGCCGGTGTTCCGTTGAAGGCCGCCGCTGTGATGGCGCCGACCAGCAGGAGCGCCCCGGCTCCCTGGGCCACGTAGACAAGCCCTTTGCTCTCCCGCCAGTTTTGGAGATCGATCGATTGGATCTCCAGTTTGATCTCGTCTAGTTTCACACGAAGCGCGTTCAGCCTGTTGCTGTCATTGCCTTGAGTCGTTCCTTCGCCGAATGACTTGGTGCGGAATTCGGTCCATTTTTCCTGGAACCAGGCGAGTTTGTCCACTAAGAAATCCTTCTTGGACATTTGCGCCCCCTTTCCCACCCCTGACAAGCTGCCGAGGCTATAATGTTAATGGGTCCGCCGCCGAAGGCGAACCGCTGACGCCCGATCTCACTCGTCGGTTTTGTGATAATTGGCATTTGCTGTCTTTATATTCCGCCTCACAAAACCCGTCAACATTATAACATGGGAAAGGTTGTCGAGGAAACCCTGAAATTTCCCGATTGTCGGTTCTATCAGGGATTTCTCCATTGTGGCTACCGGATTCTTTCGGCTAGAGCGATTTTACGAAGCTGGCAAAAGGTGTCGTTCACCGCGAAACCCGGATCATTCATATCGTGAAAAGTCGAATTCTCGGAGGCGTCAGTCAGTAGATTGACGCCTCCGCCGTCGTGTAAGGGCTTTCCGCTGGAAAGGACGGCGCAACGGCGGGGCACGCCGTCATCGGCGCGCACAGACAGGACCATGCTTCCCCGTTCCGTTTCGGCGACCACATCATCGCCGGGGCGCAGGTTCAATTCCCTGAGGTCTTCCGTGTGCAGAGCCAGGTCCGCCCCATCATCGCCGTTGTCGAGTTCCCACAACTGGGAGTTGTGGCGTCCGGGACGATGAACAAAAATCAGCCGGAAGTCCTCCTCACCCCGCCGGTCTTGCCCGTGATGAACAGGCACCACCTTGCGCCGGTCTAGCAGCGGTTTGAATTCAACCTCTCCGGCCAGTTCCGCTTTGCCTGAGGCTGTGGAAAAAGAGCCCTCCCGGAAAGGGACGACCTGTAACCCTGGATTGGGTCGCGGCCCGCCGCCAGTCCAATCGGCGAGGCTGACGCCAAAGGGTTGCAGGATCCCCTCCAGCCATGCATCGGGCGTTGACGCCCAGAATGCCTCATCGGCGCAGAGCAAGCTCCGCCAGCCCGGCGCTCCCTCTCCCTGCTGAGCCGGCGATTGGCCCGTTCCTTGGGCCGTTTGTAAGGCGCACATCCGCCGGGACAGTTCACCCCAGATGCGGTGTTCCGGCCAGACCTGCCCGCGCGGCGGCACGAGCGCCGGCTGGTAGTGGATGTAATCGTTATAGGCAGAGACAAAGAGATCGCTTTCCTCAAAAGAGGTGGCTGCCGGCAGCAGGATGTCAGCGTGCCGGCTCGTATCAGTCAGGGTAAAATCGATGGCCACCTTGAAGGGGATGGCGTGAAAGGCCTCGATCGCCCGCTGCATATTTGGCATCTGGCTGACCGGGTTGGCGCTGTGGATGACGGCTACCTCGATGGGCGGTTCTGCGGGACTGCCGGCCCTTTTTCGCCGCAGGACTTCCTCGGCCAGGTTGCGGGCGGGGATTCGGGTGGCGCCTTGGGCGCATGGGGAGGCCACTCGATGCGCGTCATCGTCTCCTGCGACAGAGCGCCCGATCTCATGGCGGTCGCTGGCCAGGTGGATGCCCCCGCCGGCGATGCCCAGTTGACCGGTGATGGCGGCCAAGGCGTCAATGGCGCGCACCGCCAGATATCCCTCCCGGTAGCGCAAGACCCCGGCGCCGAGGACGATCGACGCTGGTCGCTCCTTTGCATACAACCGCGCGAGTCGGCGGATCGTTTCCGCGTCAAGGCCGACCTCCTCCGCCGTCTGTTCCGGCGAAAAGTGGGACACGGCCTCGGCGTAGGAAGCAAAACCGCTGACGTGAGCCGAAACGAAGTCGCCGCGCCAGCGCCGCTCTTCCAGGATGACGTGGGCCATGCTCAAGGCCAGCAGGACATCGGCGCCGGGCCGGATGGCAATCTGCTCGTCTGCCAGGCCTTCGACGGCCAGGCGGACAGGGTTGATGGTGACCACGGTGGCGCCCTTTTCCCGCGCCTCCTGAAGGTAAGGGATCAGGTGCAGGTTGGTCGCCGCCGGATTGCGTCCCCAGAGGAAGATGGTCCTCGATCGGGTGAGGTCGCTCCAGGCCGGTGAGGCCGCCTCACCGAAATCGGCCCGCATGGCGGCCCGTCCCCGGTCGCGCACAGCAAGCCCCTCCATGCGGGTGACGCCGCCGAGGGCGTTGAAAAAACGATGGCCCAGCCCCTTGAGCGCGCCGGTGGAACCGGCGCCGTCGATATGCATAATCGCCGCCGGTCCGCCGCCTTCGAGCGCATCGACCAGCCGCCGGGCGATCTGATCCAGCGCCGCTTCCCAGGTAATCCGCCGCCACTGGCTGCCCTCGCGCGCCATGGGCGAGAGGATCCGGTCCGGGCTGTTGTGGCGCTCGATCAGCCCCTGTGCGCGGGAGCAGACAAAACCCTTCGTCACCGGGTGTTCGGCGTTTCCGGTGATGTCGACGATCTGATCGCCCTCCAGTTGAACGCAGAAAGCGCAGAGGTCGTAACAGTGTAAGGGACAGGCGGATAAGGCGGTCCGTCTCATGGTCGGGTTCCCCTCTCGGGCTTGATTCGGTCAGGTTTTCCCCAGGGGGACACCCCTGGGGCGACACAACGCAGCGGCGTCTTCACCAATCACGCTTCCGGCGTAGCCGCCATGGCCTGGGCGTAAAGCGCCCATTTCAGGCGCATCTTCGCCAGGTGGCAACTCATCGCCGCCGGGATGTGCAGGTCGCCCGACGCTGCCTCGTTGTTGGCATGGCAGCCGCCGGAGCAGAGGAAGCGGGCCCAGCAGGTGGGACAACCTTCCTTGTGGTAGACATGGGCGTCGGCGAAGGCGCGGGCGATGGCTTGGCCGGTCAGCCCGGTCGCCACATTGCCGAGGCGGTAGTCTTCCCGGCCCACAAACTGGTGGCAGGGATAGAGGTCGCCGTTAGGGGCAACGGCCATGTATTCAAAACCGGCGCCACAGCCGGAGAGGCGCTTGGCCAGGCAAGGACCGTGGGCCAGGTCAAGGTTGAAGTGGAAAAAGTTCAAGGGCTGCCCCGCTTGTCTGCGGCGGATGATCTCCTCGGCCAGGATGCGGTACTGCTCGTCCATGTGTTCGATATGTTCTTGCTGAAGGGCGTAGTCCACGTCCGGCGGGGCCACCACCGGTTCCACCGAGATGTGGCAGAATCCGAGGTCGTGGATGTGCAGGGCGTCAGCGGCAAAGTCGGGGTTGTGTCCGGTGAAGGTCCCCCGCACATAGTAATCCTCGCCGCCCCGCGATTGGACAAAAGCGAGCAGGTTGGCGGCCACGTCGTCATAGGAGCCGGAGCCGTCCACATAGGGCCGCATGCGGTCATGAACCTCGCGGCGGCCGTCGAGGGAAAGGACGACCGACAGCCCCTCCTCGTTGAGGTAGCGGCCCGTTTCGTCGTCGAGCAGCAGCCCGTTTGTCGTCAAAGTGAGCTTGAGGATTTTCCCCTCTTCGGCGGATCGCTGCTTGGCGTAGGCGACCAGTTCCTTGACGACGTCAAAGTTGAGCAAGGGCTCGCCGCCGAAGAAGTCGATCTCCACATGATTACGCCCCTGCGAGTGAGCGAGCAGGAAATCGATAGCCTGTTTGCCCGTCTCAGCCGGCATGAGGCTGCGGTCGCCGCCGAAGGGGCCTGTCCCAGCGAAACAGTAGCCGCAGCGCAGGTTGCAGTCGTGGGCCACATGCAGGCAGAGGGCTTTGACGACAGGGTCAGTGAAGGGGGCGGCAACGGCAGTGGCGGCCCTTTCTTCCGGAGAGGAACCGCCAGGGAGAACCTCCCCCGTTTCTTTCCGGCGCGCATAGCCTTCCGCCAGCGGATCACCGGTAAAGAGCAGGCCCGCCGCCTTCAGTTCACCCAGTTCGGCCAGCACCTCGTCCACGGTGTCCCCGTCCATCCCGGCATCGCGCACAAGGGTCTCCCGCGCAGCGGATCCGTCGCCCTGCGCGGCTGCGAGCGCCTCGATCACCCGCCGCGCCGTCTCATCGAGGCGGTGCAGCGAGTTGGAGTTCACATCATAGCAAAAGGCCACATCGCCATGGGCAAAGGTAAACAGGTGCGCGGAAAAATCGTAGCCGGCCAGGTCGGACCACCAGGGGGAAGCGGGCTGGTTTGTCATGATTTCATCATCAACCTTTACTATTATCGTCATTCAGGAAAGAAGAAAAAACCCTCTATCCGGTTCAGGTCGCGAATAGAGGGTTTTTCGGTCTTATATGGCGATTCGACCTTAGCCTTTCTGGCAAACCTGGTTCCCTACGGTACAGGAGGTCTTGCAGGCCGATTGGCAGGAGGTCTGGCATTCGCCGCAGCCGCCGGTTTGCGCCGTCGCCTGCAGAGCGCCTTTCTGCACAGTGACGATGTGCTTGCTCACAGATTATTCCCCCCTTGTCCTTCCCTTGCCAAAAATCCGTTGGTATTATAGCACTTTCCACTGTCAGGGTAAAGCCTTCCGGTAAAGCCTGCCGCCTCTATGGGCGGCTTTTTCCGATTTCATCGCTTTTTAGCGTCAAAAGTAGGCTTTTTCGGGTCGGCCAGGCTGTCGGTGAGACGTTCGTTCAGACGGTCAGGCATGGCCGAGGCTATCCTTTTTCAGCCCTTATGGGCGTCCAAAGCCGCCCGCTCCGGCGTGGCCGGCTCGTCTGCGTATCCCTTTTTCCGCCGGTAGTAATAGAGCGCGACGGCAAAGAGCATCCATGCCAGGCTCAGAATCTGGGGCAGCCGGAAGTCGCCGACCATCTCCGAATCCATGCGCAGTCCCTCGATCCAGAAGCGCCCGAAGGAGTAATAGGCGAGGTAGAAGAGGAACACCTCGCCCCGGCGCATCCAGGGGCGGCGGCGCAGGACAAGCAGCAGGAGGAAGCCGATGATGTCCCAGATCGACTCGTAGAGGAAGGTCGGGTGCCGCATCTCCCCGGCGATCATCATCGCCCAGGGGAGATCGGTCGGGTAGCCGTAGGCCTCCTGGTTAAAAAAGTTTCCCCAGCGGCCAATGGCCTGGCCGAGGATGATCGACGGTGCAGCGATGTCGGCTATCTGCCAAAAAGATACGCCATGTTTGCGCGTGTAATACCAGCCGAAGGCAAAGGCGACGATCAGGGCGCCAAATATCCCGAGGCCGCCGTGCCAGATGGCCACCACCTCGCTCAGGTCATTGGCGTAGTACTTCCAGTTGAAGATGACGTAATAGGCGCGCGCGCCGATCAGCGCCAAGGGCGTGGCGTACAGGATCAGGTTGTAGAGAAAGTCAGGGTCGATCCCCTGTCGCACCGTCTCTCGCTGCGCCACGAGCGTGCCGATGAGCAAGGCGCTGCTGATCAGGATCCCGTACCAGTGGATCGGGTGGGTGCCGATATAAAAGGCGATCGGATCGGGCAAGTCAAGAGCCTCCTTAAGGAGTGATTGAATCACCGATTGATGAGACGGGGATTTTTCTTCCATCTTCTTCTACTAGAATACCCCGTTCTCCGCAAAAGTCAAGGAAAGGGGACATAAGAAAAGAACCCGCCCCCAGTTAAAAACTGAAAACGAGCCCTTTAAAAGCGAATGTATGGCGGAGCAGACGGGATTCGAACCCGCGATCTCCAGCGTGACAGGCTGGCATGTTAGGCCTCTACACCACTGCTCCCTATACTACCCATAAGCGCCTCATGCCAACCATGAAGTGCTCAAAGAGAAAAAGATGGTGACCCGTAGGGGATTCGAACCCCTGTAACCGCCGTGAAAGGGCGGTGTCTTAGACCGCTTGACCAACGGGCCCCTTGCCGGCGCCTCTACCTTTGACCACCCTTTGTCCGGTCGGCCATTGCGTAAAGGACGCTTACCAAGTATGAAGTATACTGATGACATTATTCCCTGTCAATACTTTGCGCGCAAGTTATGAATAGTTCTTTTATATGAATTTTCGGTTAAAAAGAGGCGGCCACAGACACAGGGCGGCCAAAAACAGGGCCGCCCCTCGCTTACCTTGGGGCGGCCCTGTTCAACATCACACGGAGGAAATCGGCTAAAAAGCGTCTTCCAGTTCGATCGTCTGTTCGCGGTCGGGACCGACAGCCAGGATTGACGCGGGGCATCCGCAGAGCTCTTCCAGGCGCTTTACGTAGAGGCGTGCCTTTTCCGGCAGTTCTTCCAGGGTGCGGCAACCGGTCGTGTCGCTCATCCAACCGGGCATCTCTTCATAGACCGGTTCACACTGGGCCAGCTTCTTCAAGCTCTCAGGGAAATGGGTGATGACCTCGTCCTGATAGCGGTAGCCGACACAGATCTTGATCACCGGCAGTTGATCGAGAACATCCAGCTTGGTGACAGCCATGCAGGTCAGGCCGCTGACACGGACGGAGTAGCGCATGATGACGGCGTCAAACCAGCCGCAACGGCGGGGACGTCCGGTGGTGGTGCCGAACTCATGGCCGGCTTTGCGGATCAGGTCGCCTGTCTCGTCGTTCAGTTCCGTCGGGAAGGGCCCCTCGCCGACGCGGGTCGTGTAGGCTTTGACGACGCCGAGGACCTTGTTGATCGTCGTCGGACCGACGCCGGAGCCGACGGTGGCGCCGCCGCCGATGGGATGGGACGAGGTGACGAAGGGGTAGGTGCCATGGTCGATGTCCAGCAGAGTCCCCTGGGCGCCTTCAAAGAGGATGTTTTTGCCTTCCTTGCGGGCGTCGTCAAGGAGGACCGATGTGTCGGTGATGTAGGCTTGAAGCCGTTCGGCATAGGCGCGGTATTCGTCAAAGATCGCCTGCGCGTCGAAACCCTCGACGCCGTAGATCTTTTCAAAGAGCTCGTTTTTGGCGGTCACGTTCTGCTCCAGTCTGGCCCGGAACTCCTCCGGATCCAGCAGGTCGGCCATGCGGATGCCCACCCGGGCAATTTTGTCGACGTAACAGGGGCCGATGCCCCGCTTGGTCGTCCCGATTTTATTGGCGCCGCGGCGCTCTTCCTCAACCTCGTCGAGGCGGCGGTGGTAGGGCATGATCACGTGGGCGCGTCCGGAGATGCGCAGGTTATCGGCGGAAATGCCCTCGCCTTCCAGGTACTTGAGTTCCTCAATCAGCACGCCGGGGTCGATGACGACGCCGTTGCCGATGATACAGGTTTTATCGGGGTAGAGGATACCCGAAGGGATCAGGTGGAGCTTGAACTCCTTGCCCTTGACGACCACTGTATGTCCCGCGTTGTTCCCCCCCTGGTAGCGCGCGACAAGGTCTGCTTTTTGGGCCAGAAAGTCGGTAATCTTGCCTTTCCCTTCGTCGCCCCACTGGGCGCCGACGACTACGACCGATGACATACCCGGTACCCCCATCTCTTATCGATTTATCAAAAGCCTCCTGATCGTTCGAGCGACCGAAGGGCTTTATGAACGGCTGGATGAACATCTAGATTTCCTTCTGAGTAACCTCCTGGATGAACGCATGTGATGAACCGCCGTAGGAACGACCGGCGCTGAACACGTTATGGCGTTGTGGTGCGCCCCCCCGGTACTTCACTACTACACCATACTATAAAGTGCGGAGTGAGTAAACCCTCGATACGCGCCAGCCACTTATAGTATCCCCGGGCAATAAAAAACTGTGGCAAGGCCACAGTTTCCATCAAAATCCCCTTGCGCACGCAAGGGGTTAGCCCTATCTATGTTACCAAATATCACCGATGCAAGTCAAGAAGCACCAGCGCGGCAACCTCGGCAATAGAACGAATATTCGCATTGTTGGCGCTCCCATAAAACCCGGCGCGGGCTGCCCCGAGGCACTTCAAGCGAATCTGACGACTTACCGGGACCGGCAGAAGGATTATCAATAAGAAAAGCGAATTATACAGAGATTTTTCGTACTGGGTGAGAAATCGGTACAGGGTAAAGGAGTTGCACAATGAGCCGATTAGATCAAATCCTCGCCGCAAACCGTGAATTCATGCGCCGCTTACCCGATGAGTTCGTCCATCCCGACTGCGCTCCCGTGGCAAAAACGCCCAGCCGGGGCTTGGCTGTTTTCACCTGCATGGATACACGGCTCGTCGATTTTCTTGAACCCGCCATGGGCATCCGTCGCGGCGAAGCCAAAGTCATCAAAAACGCCGGCAATTCGGTGACCGGTCCCTTTGAGGCCACGATCCGCAGTCTCGTCGTGGCCGTCTTCGAACTGGGCGTGGAAGAGGTCATGGTCATCGGGCACAAGGATTGCGGACTTTCAAACACAACAGCCGAAGGGCTCAAGGCAAAAATGCTCGCCCGCGGCATCTCGCCTGATGCGCTGCACATGGTGGAAGATGAACTGGAGTCCTGGGTCGATCGGTTCCACCACCCCTGTGAAAACGTGCAGGAGGTGGTCCTCCGCATCCGGACCAATCCCCTGATCCCGAAGGATGTGCCGGTCCACGGCCTCATGTTTGACCCCCATACGGGAGAGATCGAGATCCTGGTGAACGGCTACGAGGCGGTAGCGCAATACAAGGAGACTTCCGTCATATCCGAGTAAACGAAAGAGATAAAACGGGCCGCCCGCAGAGGGTTGGCCCGTTTTTCGCATCCTACCGGTAATCCCGGTTGACGAACTTGGTGAACTCCTTCAAAAAGCCCAGTTCCACCGAGCCGACGGGGCCGTTACGGTGCTTGGCGATGATGATCTCGGCGATGCCTTTTTTCTCCGTATCCGGTATGTAGTACTCCTCGCGGTAGATGAACATGACCATGTCGGCGTCTTGTTCGAGGGCGCCCGATTCGCGCAGGTGGCTCAGGTTTGGCTTCTTGTCGGTCGTCTGCTCCACCGAACGGGAGAGCTGGGAGAGGGCCACGACCGGCACGCTCAGCTCGCGGGCCAGGGCTTTTAAGGATCGGGAGATCTCGGAGATCTCCTGCTGCCGGTTCTCCGAGCGCCGGCTGCCGCCGCCCTGCATCAACTGCAGGTAGTCGATGACGATGAGCCCCAGGTTTTTTTCCGTCTTCAGCCGCCGGCACTTGGCCCGCATCTCCATGACGGTGATGCCGGCCGTGTCGTCGATGTAGATGGGCGCGTCTGACAGGGGGGTGATGGCGTTGGTCAGCGTGTCCCAATCCTGTTCGGTCAGCGCGCCCGTGCGCAACCGCTGCTGGTCGATGAGCGCCTCTGAGGAGAGCATCCGCTGGACCAGTTGTTCCCGCGACATTTCCAGGCTGAAGACGGCGACGGGCACCTTGTCCCGGACAGCGGCGTTCTGGGCGATGTTCAGGCAGAAGGCCGTCTTCCCCATGGCGGGGCGGGCGGCGACGATGATCAGGTCCGAAGGCTGCAAGCCCGATGTCATCCGGTCCAGTTCGCGGAAGTGGGTCGCCACGCCGGTCACATCGCCCTTGCGGTTGTAGAGGTGCTCGATGTGGTCCAATGTGGCCACGAGCACGTCCCGCAAAGGGACCATGCCGTCGCGGGCCTGGCGCTGGGCAATATCCAAAAAGGCCTGCTCGGCCTCGTCGAGCAGTTGGTCCACTTCTTCCGTGGCTTCGTAGCCCTTCTGGGTGATCTTCGTGGAGGCGCGGATGATCTGGCGGAGCAAGGATTTTTCCGCGACGATTTTGGCGTAGTGCTCCACGTTGGCCGCCGTCGGCACCACGTTTCCCAGTTCGATCAGGTAGGGGATGCTGCCGACGCGCTCCAAGCTCCCCGTCTGACGGAGCTCCTCCGTCAGTGTGACCAGGTCGACGGCCTCGCCCCGCTGGGAGAGGGTCACCAGCGTCCGGAAGACGGTCTGATGGGCTTCCTTGTAGAAGTCCTCCGGCTTTAAGAGTTCTGTCGCCTTGTACACGGCGTCGGCGTCGAGGAGCATGGCGCCCAGCACCGACTGTTCGGCTTCGATGTTTTGAGGGGGCAGGCGGTCAAAAAGGGTGCTCATGGCGTTTTTATGTACTCCCTCCGCACGCAAACGGTAGAACAAAGCGTAACTTGCGGGACAAAAGCGGCAAGCCGGCTAACCAGAAGACAGGACAACGCGGAAATAAGCGGGCAAACCCGGGCCGTTTCCGCCCGGGTTTTTCATTTAAGACGCCTGTTCTGCTGAGACGATCGCGGGACCTGACTGGATCAGGGCCAAGGCCTCGTCAACGGTCTCCACCGGGATCACCTCGATGCCGGTCAACCCCGAGGGGACATCCTTCTCGTTTTCCTTCGGGATGAGCACGCGGCGGATGCCGGCCTGGCGGGCGCCGTAGATCTTTTCGAAAATCCCGCCGACGGCTTTGACGCCGCCGCGCAGGGAGATCTCGCCGGTGACGGCCACGTCCTGCCAGAGGGGGATCTCCTGGATGGCCGAGTAGACGGAAAGGAATATGGCCAAACCGGCGGAGGGGCCGTCGATGTTCCCGCCGCCGACGACGTTGACATGGAGGTCGAAGTCGGCCAGTTCCTTGCCGGACAGGCGGCGGAAGACGGAGGCGGCGTTGAAGACGGAGTCTTTGGCCATGCTGCCGGCCGTATCGTTGAAGCGGATGTGGCCCTTGCCCTCGCCGTTGGCGGGGAAGGCGACCGCTTCGATCTCCAGGACAGAACCGACGAAACCGGCGACGCCAAGGCCGAAGATGCGGCCCGTTTCCGCCTTGTGTTCTCCCTTACGGGTCACATAGGGGCTGAGGCGGGCGGTGCGCAGGACTTCGAGGACGTCGTCGCAGGTGACGCCGATTATGGGGGCTTTCCCGTCGCTGGTCATCGCGCCGGACTTGGAACTTTCCGTACTGCCTGCCTTGGAGTGAGCCTCTTTTTCCAGCCCCTCCGTCTCCTCGCGGCGAAAGAGAGCCAAGCCGTAAGCGTCAGCCAGGAGGTTGACGGCCTTGCGGCCTTCGATGGTGTATTCGGCGATCAGGTCGGCCACACCCGCTTCGAGGCTGACCTCGAGGCGCTGGCCGGCGTTTTCGATGATGTCTTTGATATCGGCCGGTGTGAGGGGTTCGAAAAAGATTTCGGCGCAGCGGGAGCGCAGGGCCGGGTTGAGCTCGCCGGGGCCGCGGGTGGTGGCGCCGACGAGGATGAAATCAGCCGGGGCGCCTTCGTCGAAGATCTTTTTGATCCACTGGGGCACGTTCGGGTCGAGGGGGTCATAGTAGGCCGAGTCAAAGCTGACGCGCTTGTCTTCGAGGACCTTGAGCAGTTTGTTGAGCAGCATGGGGTCCATCTCGCCGATCTCGTCGATGAAGAGGACGCCGCTGTGGGCCTCGCTAACCAGGCCCAGTTTCGGCTCCGGGATGCCCGTGTCGGCCAGGTCGCGGCGGGCGCCCTGGTAGATCGGGTCATGGACAGAGCCCAAGAGCGGGTTGGTCACCTCGCGGGGGTCCCAGCGCAGGGTGGTGCCGTCCACCTCGACAAAGGGCGCCTCGTCCGGGAAGGGGGTGACGGTGCGACTCTTGGCCGCCTGGAAGGCCAGGCGGGCCGCCGTCGTCTTGCCGACGCCGGGCGGGCCGTAACAGAGGATGTGCTGGGGATAGGGAGAGGCCAGCTTGGAGAGGATGGCCTGGACGGCGCGCTCCTGACCCACCACCTCGTTCAACTGTTGGGGACGCAGCATCTCCATGGCCGAACGGGCCAGGGTGACGTTGTTCATCTTCTCCAACTGGGCCAGGCGCTTGAGCGTCTGGGCGTTCTCGGGCCCGCCTGTCTCCTTCAGCACCTGCATCTTGATCTCACGCATGTACTCCTCGTGGCGCTCCTGCATCTTGTCGGCCACGAGCTTTTCCAGCTTGTCCTCGACGGAGCGCCGGGCGATAATGCCGGCGATCTCGTCTTCGATCTCATTGAGGATTTCGGGGATCTCCTTGGCCGCCGGCGGCTTCTGCGGCGCCGGGCCGTGCAGGACGAGGCGCTGCAAGGCCCAGACGCGCTCCTCCAGTTGATTGGAGCGCATCAGCGGCAGGATCTCGAGCTTGCTCGCCCGCAGCACCAGCTTGTCGGCGCCGTAGATGTCAGAAAGGGTGCCGAAGAGCGCGTCCACCTGGCGGGCCAGCAAATCCTCATCGGAACGGCGGCTGATCAATTGGCTCAGCCGCGTCCGGTTCAAAGTCTCCATGATTTTTTTCATGAATAGTGTTGTTGCTCCTTCCTGCGAAAAAAAACCTCCCGGGTCGGCCCGTAGGGCCGTCGGGGAACGGTGGCGCAGGGAAAATGGGATGAGGCCACAGGATAGTTATTCGCTGACGACCTCGACTTTTAGTTCCGCAGAAACGGCAGGGTGAATTTTAACGGTGATGGGGTAAACCCCCAGCGTTTTGATCGGTTGCTTTAATTCATATTTGCGCTTGTCCACCTTGAGGCCAAACTGCTTTTCCACCGTCTCGGCGATCTCCTTGTTCGTCACAGCGCCGAAGAGGCGGCTGCCCTCGCCGGCTTTTGAGCGGACCTTGACGGTGATGCCGGAGAGCTTGGCGCCCAGTTCCTTGGCGTCCATCAGTTCCTGCTCTTTTTTCTTCGCCTCGTTGGCTTTCAGCCGTTCCAGGTTTTTCAGGTTCACCGGCGTCGCTTCAATGGCGAGGCCCCGCGGCAGCACATAGTTGCGGCCATATCCTTCGGCGACATCGACAATGTCGCCTTTTTTACCGAGGTTTTTCACATCTTGTTGCAAGATGACTTTCATCTTCGTACCTCCTCAAAAATCGTTAAAAATCCGTTTGAACATCGTAGCTTTCGTGGCATTACATGTTACAAATCTGTCCTGCTTTAAATGTATCGCATCTGTGTAAACATCGCTATAGAGATCATCCATTTCGGTAAATGTCATCGGCTGCATTACACAGGAGCGGCAGCGAGGGCTTTTTGCTCTTTTTGCTGTTCCAGGTACTCGCCGATGGCGGTCAAGAGTTTTTCCTTCGCCTCGGGCAGGCTGAGCCCCGCCAGTTGCGCGCCGGCGATGGTCAGGTGGCCGCCGCCGCCGAGCCGCTCCAGGATGGCATGGACGTTAATGTCCCCCTGGGAACGAGCGGAAACGGCTGTCCCCTTCGGATAGGGCCGCAGGACAAAAGAGGCTTGGATCCCTTCGACCTCCAGCAGTTCATCGGCCGCCTGGGCCGAGATGACGGTAGCCCGCGGCGCCGCTTCCTCCTGAACGCCGATGGCGATATGGCCGAAGTGAACCTCGGCGCCGCCGATGATGGCCGCCCGGCGGACGACCGTCTCCATGGGGTCGCGCAGGAGCGACTGCACCAGTTGCGGGTCGGCGCCGGAGCGCCGCAGGTAGGAGGCCGCCTCATAGGTCCTCGCCCCGGTCATGAAAACAAAGTGCTTCGTGTCGACGGTGATGCCGGCCAGGAGCGCCGAAGCGGCGGTCTTGCCCAGTTCCAGATCTTCCTTGAGGTACTGGAGGATCTCGGCCACCAGTTCACAGGTCGACGACGCGTACGCCTCCAGGTAGACGAGGCTGTTTTTGTCGATAAACTCCTCGCCCCGCCGGTGATGGTCGATGATGACGATCTCCCCGGCCCGATCGAGGAGGGTTCGGTCCGGCAGCAGGGACGGTTTGTGGGTGTCTACGACGACCAGCAGCGTCCGTGCGTTCACATGATCCGGCGCCGCTTCCACACTGACAAGGGTTTTGGCTAGATCTGCGTTGGCCTGCACATAGGGCATCAGCCGGTCGAGGGCGCCGCCGCGGGTGTCGAGAACGACGGAGACCGGTCTGCCGAGGGCGACGACAGCGCGGGAGAGGCCGAGGGCCGCGCCGGCGGCGTCTAAGTCGGCGTATTCATGGCCGAGGATGACTACGTTGTCGGCGGCCAGGATCAGGTTGCGCAGCGATTTGGCCACCACGCGTGCGCGCACGCGGGTGCGCTTTTCAACGGCTTCCGTGTTGCCGCCGTAGAAGTAGACCCGATCGGCAGACTTGACGACCACCTGATCGCCGCCCCGCTCCATGGCCAGGTCGACGCCGGTGCGGGCCAGCCGGCCCAGATCGGCCATCGAATCCTCGCCGACACCGAGGCCGATGCTGAGGGTGACGGCGATGCGGTTTTCCAAGCGGATCGAACGGATGCGGTCGAGGACATCGAAGTTGTGGGCCTGGCAGAGCCGCAAACCCGAACCGGTCATGAGCAGCACATAGCGGTCCTCCGCCACCTTGCGGATGAAACCCTCAAAGCCCATGGCCCACTCGTTGAGCAGTTTGTCGATCTCGGCGGAAAGGGCGAATTTGTTTTCGTCTTCCAGCGGCGCCACAGCCTCATCGAAGTTGTCGATGATGCAAAGGCCAATAACGGGACCGTCCTCCCGGGCCGCCCGCTGTTCGTAGTCGGTCACATCGTCCAAGGCGAGCAGACGCCGGCCCTCTTCCGGGCCGATGCGCAGAGTGACCTTGATCTGCCGGTCTCGGATGACGAGGCGGCTGGCGACCAGTTCCGAAAAACCGGAGTTTTTCTTAAAGTGCAGCTCCGGCAGGTGGCTGCGCAGTTTCCCTTTGAAACGGTAGCCCTCGCGACCGAGCATGCGGGCAAACTCGGGGTTGTGCCACAAGAGGGCGCCGTTGCTGTCGATGTAGACGAGCCCCAAGGGCAGGTGGGCCAGCAGGTTGGCCCCCGACGCTTCGAACTGTTCCTGGAGGCGGCTGAGTCGTTCTTCTGCCTGTTGCCGCCAGCGATAGGCAGACTCGACGGCGAAAAACAGCACAGCCACCAGAAGCGCCGCCATTGCCCCCGCGACGCCGCGATGGACCGGGGCGAGAATGGCGACAAGCAGCCCGGCGCCGACCACAGCCGGAAGGGCCAACAACCAAAAGGAAAAGCGCCTTTTCATACCGGGAAGCATAGCCTCTTCCCCCATCCGGCGCGTCAAGCGCCCTGGAATTTGTCCATCTTGGCGCGGTAATCAAAGACCAGATCGAAGAGGCCCACGGTGGCGATAAAGGTGAGCGCCAAGGTAGGGAACAGAAAAATCAACACGGCCACGATGGAGAGGACGAAGGGAGACAGGACGTATTTGTTGAGCAGGTAGGCGAAGACGGAGAAACCGAGGACGAGCAGGACGGGGTAGCAGATGTAGAGGAGGTTGATCCCCGCCGTCCCCAACAGCGGGATCTCCCAGTAGTCGCCGGCCAGGGCGGCGGCAAGGCCGGCGATGACCACCCAGACCGCCTCCCAGGGGAGCCTCCACTCCCGAAAGGGGCGCTGGGCAGTGACCGGCTGCCCGATGCGCCGGAGCATCCAGCGGGAGAGGAGCAGATTCGTCGCCGCCGTCATCATGGCGTAACTGACAAGGATGCTCGGGAACATCAGCTTCAGGAACTGGATGATTGCAGCGAACTGGGCGCGCATGCTCTCTTCGGTGACGCCCTGCTCGCCGTACTTCTCAAAGAGCCCGGCGCTGCGGTACATCTCGATGACGGCGTTGACCGTCGCGTCCGCTTGCTGGAGCAGCGTCTCCACCGTCAGACCGGTCAGGACAAAGAAGAGGGCCAGGAAAGCTGCGAAGGACAGGGCGACCGTGAGCACGCCGGCCAGGAAGGCCCGGATCGTCGACCAGCCGTAGCGAAAGGCGATCCCGTAGACGAGCCCCAGACCGCCGAACTGGATCAGCAGGATCAGCGCCGTCGAAAAACCGGCCGTCAAGGCGATGACAACGGTGGCCGCCGCCAGGGTCAGCACCCCGACCGTCCAGCCGTTCCGCGCGATGGCCACGACGATGGGGATGGTCCAGATCAGGTTGGTCACCAGGGACAGGGGGACGATGAATACGCCCAAAAGGGCCAACACGGCCGTCAAGGCAGCCAGCATTGCCCCCTCCATCATTCCTCGAATTGGCATTCTCTCACCTCAATAAGGACAATTCGGGGATGGCGCGGGAATTTCCTGCCCCATCCTGCGACAAAAAGGGGAGCGATGTTGCTCCCCCTGGTTGTTCCATGTGTATACATCGGGTATTTTGCCACATTCACCCTTGGTTTACCCAACGATTTGTTTCATCAGCTTCGAAGGCGGTTCAGGGAATGGGAATCATCTTTGGCCAAGCCAGCGCCTTCATGGTTTCAGCGGAATCCCATATGAGGACACGCACCAGATAGGCCCGGTCTTCCTGGTACTGACCAAAAGACGCATTGACGGTTCCGCTTCCATTAACCGCTTGTGTCGACGCGGCAACAGGGACCCCGTCCTCCAGAAGGGTAAAGAGCGCCTTTGCCGGGCCAGTCCCGGCCACAACAATGGACACATCGATGTGGCCTTCCGAGACGGAAACGTTTCCGGGATTGATCTCGTAGTTGTACGCGCGGGCAGGCCCGATGGCGACAAAGGCCGTCGCCTTTTTTCCGCCATGCTCAACCCGGATGACCGCCGTCCCTTGGCTATGGGCGGTCACCTTGCCGGTGGCATCGACGGACGCGACCGAAGGGTTGGAGGATGTATATACGGTGACGGCGTTACTCGAGATATCCCCATGCGTCCCGTCTATGTACATCGCTGTCACCATAGTCTGATGCGTTTGGTTTACGTCTATCCTGTAGGCATAGGAATCGAGCGTGACCGCCTTCAGCGTGAGATTTCCCTCGTCGACACCCCTGTCCACAGTAAATATGTCAAAGACTTGGTTCGTGTCGCCGTTAACCAGATTGCCGGCCAGGGATTCAAAGACCACGTAACGGCCATTGGAACTGATGAAGGGCCTCCAGCTTTCCTGATTGCCTTCTTGACCCTCTCCGGAAAGGCTTAGCCTTGTTGTTTCCCCAGATGCCAATTCGTGCAAGAAAACATCGTATTCTCCGTTGGTATCGTTGTCCACAAGGTTGTCCGCGTAGGACGAGAAGACAACATATCGGCCATCGGCGCTGATGTGCGCCATCTCACTCGGCTTGAGCGCGGTTCCTTCCTGCCCCGCGCTGGACAGGCTGACCCGGGTGGTCTGGTTGTTCACTGTATCCCGGAGGAAAATATCTCTTTCATGGTTGTTGTCGTTTTCCACCAGGTTGTCGGCAACCGACTCAAACACAATAAAACGGCCGTCGTTGCTTACAGAGGGGTGGTCGCTTGTGTCATTTCCCTTGACGCTGCTACTGGAGACGCTAACCATGCTAAAGCTGCCGGTTTCCAGATCGATAAGGAAGATGTCTTTCTTAGTATCGGTATCGCTAGGCAGAAAGTTTGCGGCCATTGAAGCAAACACCACGAACTTGCCGTTCTGGCTTATATAGGGACTGTTGCAGTCACCGAACACCTGATTTCCATAGCTATCGACACTGAGGCGCTTTGTGCTGTGTGTCACCCTATCGTGTATAAAAATATCTCTGTCAGGGGTGTAGTTGGTGTCGTTGTCTACCAGATTGCTCGAGATCGATTCAAAAACGACGTAACGCCCATCGCCGCTTATCGAAGGCCGTGTACTCGCACCGCTTCCCTCTGCGCCGTTGCTGTGGACACTGACCCGCTCAGTTGTGCCGGAAACCAGGTCGCGAACAAATATATCGTATGTCCCATTTGTGTCGCCAGGAACCAAATCGCTGGCATATGATTCAAAGGCGACAAATTTTCCGTCAGCACTGATAGATCCAACGGCGCTTTGCCCATTGGCCGGGGCGCCCTGGGTATTGACGCTTATCAATGTGACCTCGCCGGTTTGTTTGTCTTTCACGTAGATTTGAGTAAAAGGCGAGGAAGCCCCCGGCAAGTTTCCCGCTCCCGATGAGAACGCAACATAGCGGCCATCGGCGCTTATTGTGGGAAATCGGCTCTCTGCATTCGTTTCAGAATCATTACTGCCCACACTGACCCGTTCTATCGTAAAATCCGGTGACGGAGGCGGGTATACGTTATAGGTTAGGTAGTACGGATTTGAACCTGAATTCGTAAAAGCAACAAGAAAATCATTTTCTCGCCAGTTGGCGGAAACCCATGCTCCGTTCTCTCTGGCAGCGCTTGTTGCAATGGCCACGTTCGCGGCGCTGTCGCCGGTGTCGGGATAGAGCGACCCGTCTGCGTTCACCCGTTGGGCGTACACATCCATATTTGTATCATAGCTGTTCCTATCGTCGCTCCAGACCGCCAGGAACTGCTCTTCCGATTCATTAAAGGCAATGGACGGGTTGCCCTGATTGCCTGCCGCTGTCGAGATCGGCAAGTCTGCTGACAGGGTAAGACTGGCGCCTGCCAAGGTGAGCAGTTTGCCATAGATATCTCTATAACCGGGTGCGCCCTGTTCCCAGGCTGCCAGGAACCTGTTATTCCTGTTGTCAAAGACCGTTACGGGGTCGTATTTGTTTACCCCAGCGTTCGCGATGACAAAATTATCATTGAGCCCGTTAACGTAAAAAAGGCTTCCGTCAGGATTTACGAATTGGCCGTAAATATCGTTGTAATTCATACTTCGGAAATCCTGCCAGAGGACAAGGTATTTTACGTTGCCACTGTCAAAGGCGACAAAGGGGTCATATTGTTCGGCGGAACCGTTTTCGCTGATGATAAAGTTGCTCCCATTCAGTGTGCCGTCGGCGTTCAATAGCTGCCCGTAGATGTTATGAGTCCGATCCCCCGTCTGGGGATAACGATAATCCTCCCACACGATTAGGTACCTTTTGTTCACGGAATCATAAGCGACAGACGGATGTTGACCGCTTGGAACGGCATCCGTATCGGCTAAAATAATTCCGTCACCGAGGAGCAAACCATCGTCGGCACGGAGAAATTGGCCGAAAACCACATCGCGCCAGGTGCTTCCATCATAAATATATTTTTTCCATACAGCCAGATAACAGGGGGTATCGATACCATACACACCGTAAGCGACTGTTAGCGGCTCATCTTCCAAGCTGCCGTAGTCGTTCATTTCACCGATTTCAAAAGCTTCGCCATCCACACCCTGGGCATTGATAAATTCTCCGTAAACCTTACTCCCGTTGCCAAAATTGTAATAGACACTGAGGAACCGGTTCCTGTCCGGGTCATAGGCGGTTACCGGCATCCGGTCTCCGGGTGTGGCCGTGCCATAGGCCGCAAAGGCCAGTTGAATATCCGCTTGTTCCTGGCTGACGCCCAGTTCGGACAAGGGAAGGGCAAACTCGTACACCTTGTGCTGATACCCGACTGCATCGGTATAGGTAAAGCCGGGCGAGCCCCACTTCGTTTCCGGCACGGACACCTTGAATTCCTTTACCGCACTACCCGTTTTTACATATACCTTGGCGTAATCCTTGTTCCCGTCCATCGTGTTGTCGGGGGTAAAGTCCATCGCAATATAAAGGTTCTCTTCATCGTTCATCACCCAAGCGTAGGTGTCGCCGGCCGGGTGACCGGAGCCGGGCACGACGCGCTCTTTCATAAAGGGCGATCGATCTTTTGTCTCGCTGATATCGCCATCCACTGACAAACGGGCCGTTGCCGAATCAAGACGGTAAGAATAAAAGGATGATTCTCCAGTGATTTGCCGGTACGTGTTTTCCAAGGGGAAGTGAAAGGGCACGTCGCTGATGGTGGGCGTTTCGATCCTGGCGCTGACGGCGATAATTCCATCAACCCTTCCGGCGGGGAAAGTCAGTTCCAGACCCTTTTCGCCGATGTCGATCACATCAAAGTCCTTGCCGGTCAACTTTTTTAAGGCCAGGGTGTTGGCCGAGTCTGTGGATGACGGCGGGGCATCGCCCAGCAACACGGCGTCCAGATGCGCCGCGCCGCCGCCTTGTTTTGTGAGGCGAAGGGAAACCGGTCGGTTGTCACCGGGCAGAAGCGCCGAAAGATCCGCCACGGCTTCCCGCAGGTGCTTGTCAAAAGGGAGAGCGGCGGCCTCCTCCCATCCTTCGCTCTTTTTCACTTGAACGATGATCTGCCCGTTGGGCTTTGCCGGTTGGGATGCCCTGTAACCGGACGGCAATTCTGCGCCTTCCAGGGCAAAGGCTGCTGGACATAAGCCAAGAGAGGTTGTTGTCAGCGTTATAAGAAAAGCAAGCATACAGGTCAGGGGAAAAATCTTTTTCATTTTCACGACAAATCACTCTCCCGGCCTTTTTCATTGCCTTTATCATACTATTGTCGTTTCCATCACATCAACAATAATGGCAAAAAATTCGCGGGCATTCGACAATTTATGCCCGCTCATTTGATTTGACAGCAACCCCGCAGAGGATATACGCTGGAGTCAGGTTTTGAATCAGGATGTTGCACTGCCGATCTATTGAGGAGGACCATCATGGATTTCGTCGCAATCGACTTTGAGACGGCCAACGGCGCCCGCAACAGCGCCTGCGCCATCGGCTTGACCGTGGTGGCCGGCGGCAAGGCCGTCGAAAGTTGTTCCTGGCTGATCCGCCCGCCGGTGCTCTATTTTCCCTTTACATACATCCACGGCATCACCGCCGAACAGGTGAAAGACGAACCGACCTTCGACATGCTCTGGCCCACGCTGCTCCCCTACCTGCAGGGACAACTGCTGGTGGCCCACAATGTGTCTTTCGACAAAGGCGTCTTAGAGAGCACGCTGAAACACTACGGGTTGTCCCTTCCGGAGTCCTGCTATATCTGCTCCGTGGAGACGGCCCGAAAAACGTGGCCTTCTTTACGCAACCACAAACTGAACACAGTCGCTGAATTTCTCGGCGTTCAATTGAACCACCACGATGCGCGAGATGACGCCTACGCGGCGGCGCAAATCATCCTCCATGCCTTGAAGTCGCATCAAGTGACGTCGGTGAAAAACCTCGTTCAAAAACTCCCGTTAAAGTTGTATGTAACGAAGCAAGAGGGAACCGGCATGCATTCCATACCCTCTCATGGAACGAATATTACAGGTTAAAACAAAAACCCCGCGCAATCCGAATGGGATTCTTGCGCGGGGTTTTCTGTCGATGTCGTTTTTTAGAAGGGCAGATCGTCTTCCCCAGGCGGATCGGGGAAAGAAATCTCGCTGCCGCCATATCCGCCGCCGCCATAGCCACCGCCAGAGGGCGCGCCAAAACCGGAAGCGCCGCCGCCGTAGCCGCCGCCACCGGCCGGACCGCCATAACCGGCGCCGGACCCGGACCCGGCCCCCATGCCCGCTCCTGCGCCCATGCCAGCGCCGGCAGCAGCGCCCACGCCGCCACCCTGGCCTTCGCCGCGCTCCAGGAAACGGACCGTATCGGCGACAACCTCCACGACGGAACGCTTCTGGCCGGACTGCTGGTCCGTCCAAGAACGGGTCTGCAGGCGGCCGTCGATGGCGACGAGCCGGCCCTTATGTAGGTACTGGGAACAGGTGACCGCCTGCTGGTTCCAGACGTTGACGGTAAACCAATCGGTGATTTTTTCCGCGCCGGCCTGTCGCTGGTTCGACGACTGGGGCCGGTCGACGGCGATGCTGAAGGAGCAGACAGGGATGCCGCTGTTGGTATGACGCAGTTCCGGATCCCTGCCGAGGCGGCCGATGAGGATCACCCGGTTCAACATAACCAATTTCTCCTTTTCATACCATTTATTTGAAGTTTAGCATGGAATTCGAGTCCGATCAACCGGCTTCCGCAAATTCCACTGTGATCACCGGTTACACGTTGAAGCGGAAGTGAACCACATCGCCGTCTTTCATCACATACTCCTTGCCTTCGAGCCGCTGCACCCCTTTTTCGCGGGCGGCTGTCTGGCTGCCGCAGGTCACCAGGTCGTCATAAGCCGTCACCTCGGCCCGAATGAAACCCCGCTCAAAATCAGTGTGGATGACGCCGGCCGCCTGAGGCGCCTTCGTTCCCCGGGTGATCGTCCAGGCCCGGACCTCCTGGACCCCGGCGGTGAAGTAGGTGATCAGGCCGAGCAGGGTGTAGGTCTCCCGGATCAGCCGGTCGAGGCCGGACTCTTCCAGTCCCAGATCCTGCAGGAAAACGGTCCGCTCCTCCGGATCGGTCAACTCGGCGATCTCGGCCTCAATCTTGGCGCAGATGACGACGACGCCGGCGCCTTCCCGGTCGGCCCTGGCGCGCACCTCTTGGACGAGGGCATTGTCGGCCTTGCCGAGATCCTCCTCGGAGACGTTGGCCACATAGAGGACCGGCTTGCTCGTCAGCAAAAACTGGTTGCGGACGATTTCCGCCTCTTCCGGCGTCCAGTCGATGGAACGGGCCGGTTTTTCATCCTCGAAGGCGGCGCAAAGCCGCTGCAACACAGCCAACTCTTGCTGGGCCTTTTTATCGCCGGATTTGAGCATCTTCTGCACCCGATCCATGCGGCGCTCCACCGCCTCCATGTCGGAGAGGATCAGTTCCAGTTCGATCGTGTCGATGTCGCGCATTGGCGACACCTTGCCATCGACGTGGGTCACGTCAGGGTCTTCAAAACAGCGGACGACGTGGATCACGGCGTCCACCTCGCGGATGTGGGACAGGAACTTGTTGCCGAGCCCTTCGCCCTTGGAGGCGCCCCGGACGAGGCCGGCAATATCAACAAACCGCACGACGGCGGGAACCACCCGGTTCGGTTTGACCATCTCGGTCAGCTTGTCCAACCGGGGATCGGGAACCTCCACCACGCCCACGTTCGGTTCGATGGTGCAGAAGGGATAATTGGCGGCTTCCGCGCCCGCCTTTGTGATGGCATTGAACAGGGTGGACTTGCCCACGTTGGGCAACCCGACGATACCCGCCTGGACCGGCACAACGAATCAACTCCCGATGGTATTTTACACTTTGCCACCGTTTAGTTTAGACCAAGGCCTGTGGGAATGCAAGGACCTGAGCCGAACCTGCGCCCCGCGACGGAAGCAACAGGCGGCCACCGCAAGCGCCGCTGTTGCCACTTGGTCGCCTGCGGCATAGGTTGTGCTGAGAACCCGTTACGGGGAGGTGCGACCATGGCCGGGCGCGGCAGTTCCGACTGGTTCGGCAAGCTGGAACGATGGAAAGACGTTTTGGAGGATGACAAGGGACAGATCATCCTCCTCGTCGGGATCGTCATTCTGTCTATCGTTTTCAGTTCCATCTTCAAAGACGACTGAGACGAGGCAATGCGCATGCGCAGACAACCATTATTTTTTAAAAATAATTTCATGAGAATTTAGGCCTCTCGTCCCGGGGGTTATAGTAAAATAAAAATGACTCCTAACCGCCGCTCAGCAAGGGAGCTACAACGATGGTTGATGAACAGAACTCTCCATTTGACGAAGCATTGAATATCGACAGCCTCTCTGTTGAGGATCTGGAAGCCGACCTGCTGCGCCTCCAAGCGGAACCGGCGGAGGCTGCTTCAACGCCGGATGCGCTTGCGGCGTTCGGCAACATCGACGGCATCACCGGCATCGATGCCATCGCCAGCGCCCTTGACGGCCCTTCCGATGGGCTGGAGGCGCTGACGGGCATCGGCGGATCCGCCGGCGGGAACGCCGGTGGGAACATCGGTGGGCGTTCCGGCGCCAACGCTGACGACATTGCCGCCCACGTAAACCCTACCGCGAAACTCGGCGGCCTCTTTGCAGGCCTCGCCGCCACGATGGGCCAAGCACCGGCGAAACTGCGCAAGAACCGCTGGGTCACCTACGGTCTCGCCTTTTTGCTCCTGATCCCTCTCGCAGTCGGCCTTGTCTGGGGGCTCAACCGCGCCTGGGACCATTACATGACGCCGCCGGAAGCCTACCCGCCGGAACGCTTGGCCGAGTACACCCAATCCGCCAAGGTGGTGCGCCTGCATATGCAGGGCGGCTTTGAACGGCTGGGACAAGCCATCACGCTGAACGACAAGCACCTCATCGAACAAGCCTTGACCGATTCATCCCCCCGCCGCCATGACGCCGAACAGGCGATCAGCGACTGGCAGGGTTTCTTTTCCCAATACCGCCAGTTTGAAAAACCGGCGTTCGACATCCGCGTCTTTCTCGTGCGCGATGTGGAGATCGCGCCTGAGCAGAACATCGTGGAGGCCGTCGCCGACGTGAGCACCTACAGTTCCTACCAGGTCAACAACCGGCGCCTGGAGCGGAGCGTCGATTACGAGTTATGGGTGCGCCTGGTCTACCTGGACGGTCACTGGCGTCTCGATGACTACCGGAACGTCGGGGAAGGGACGGCGGGACATGCCGGAGCCGGCACCAAGGTCAGCAGCGACGTGGACCGCTTGGATCGGAACCTCCTCCAAGGCGGTTCCCGCAGCAATGCCGCCAACCGCATCGCCGTTGCTCCGGCGCGACCGGCGAGCCGCCTCTTCGGCCCGCTCCCAGCGGATCTCGGCAGCAGTCTCCAATAACAATAAGGCCAGATCCCTGCGTTCAATCCCCATGGATGGAACACCTCCACCCTGTAGTATTGCCTCAATAATGGAAAAAAGCGCATCCCGCGCCCAGCCGGCGGGGAATGCGCTTTTTTTGCTTTCGGCCTATTTTTTCGGCGGCTCCGGTTCACCCACGCGGGCGATGACCGCCTTGACCGCCTTTTCAAACTTCACCCGCGGGATCAGCACCTGGTGGTCGCATCCGAGGCAACGGATGCGAAAGTCCATGCCTGTTCGCGTAATCTCCCAGTCCGTCGACCCACAGGGATGGGTCTTGCGCAGGCGTACCTTGTCGCCGATGGAATAGTGGGCCATGCCGCTCACCTCATTTGCAAAGAACCGTCGCCGGTCGACGCCGTCTCCAGGCTGGATCCCCGTGCATAGGGGACCAGCACCTGCCGCGGATAGGGAATCTCGATGCCGGCGCGGTCCAGGGCCATCTTAAAGCGACGGCGCATCTCCCGTTCGACCCGCCATTGCTCCATCGGAACCGTTTTGGCGATGACCCGGATCACCACCTCAGAGGGGCCCAGGTTGCTGACACCAAGCACCGAGGGACCTTCCTTGATCAGTTCGGCCCATTCCTCGGCCAGTTCCTTCGCCGCCGCCTCCAACACCACCAAGGCCCGGTCGATGTCCTCCTCATAGGCGACACCGATATCGACAAGCGCCTGGATGGGGCCGCGACTCCGGTTGCTCACCTCTTTGATTTGGCCGTTGGGGATGATGTGCAGTTCCCCCGTAAAGTCGCGCAGTTTGGACACCCGCAGGCCGATTTCCTCGACGATGCCCGAGTACTTGCCGATGGTGACGAACTCGCCGACGGCGTACTGATTCTCAAAGATGATAAAAAAGCCGGTAAACACGTCGCGCACCAGGCTCTGGGCGCCGAAACCGACGGCCAAGCCGACGACGCCGGCCCCGGCCAGCAGCGCCTGGGTCTGAACGCCGAAGACGGTGTTCAGGATCTCGATGGCCACGATAAAAAAGACGCTGTAAAAGAGCAGGCTCTTCAACAAGGTCGCCAAGGTGGCGCCCCGCTTTTCGTCAATGATGCTGACGCCGAGGCGCCGGCGAAAGACCTGATCGATCGCCTTGTTCCCAAATCGGAAGGCCAGCCAGGCCAGAGACATTGCAAAGAGGAGATGGGCCGACCCGGCCACAAAGGCGGCGATCGGCTGCGCCCATTCCTCCAATCCCATCGCTATGGCTCGTTCCCGGACAAACTGAGACAGCCAAGTCAGCATATCCCACCTCACACCTCTGCTATGTAATGGAGCGCCTGGCGCGCGCAGCCGCTGACCCGGTAGTCCTCGTCAGCCAGGCAGTCGGTGAGCGCCTGCCGGACCGCCTCACGGAACGTCTCCCGGGCTTCCCGTTGCTGCGGCTCGGCGTTCCGGTCGATCAGGTCGAGGGCTGCTAATCGTCCCAGGGCGCGGGCCGCTTCGGCGCGCACCCGGGCATCGGCGTCACGGGCAGCCGCCACCAGTTCGGGCGCCAGATCCCCCCGGGCCAGCAGTCCCGCCGTCTCGGCGGCCCGGGCCCGCACCGCCGCCTCGGGATCACCCAATCCCGCGCGTAGGCAGGCTTCCAGGCTGTCCACCGCCTCCCCGTCAGCCGGCGGGCCGAAGGAGGCCAAGACCTCCCAGGCACGCATGCGCGACAGTTCCTGCGCGTCCCCGGTCATCGCCAGGAGGCGGCGCCAGATGACCGGACCGTCGACAGAACGGCGCGCCGCCAGTCCCCGAGCGGCCCGGTCGATCCAGGGGCCGCCGTCGGGACGGGCGAGCAGGTCGAGGAAAAAATCGGTCACTTGCCTATCCGCCACCTGGGCCAGGTAGGCCGTCGCCGCCAGGCCGACCGCCGGCGACCGGTCGAGGACGGCCGCCTGCAAGAGCGGCATCGCTTCCGGCAGCAGGAGCGGCCCCAAGGCCTCGATCACCTGCTCCTTCGGTCCTGACTGGGGCGCCGCCATCACCGCCCGCCAGTGCTCCTCCAACCGGAGGATGCGGGCCAGCCGCCAGGCGGGGCTGGAAGGCGCCGACTGGGCCGCTTCGGCCTGCACCGCTTCCTGCCACCAGCGGCTGCGCTCCTCCGGCGACGCCGCCAGCAACCGGGCGAGCCGTTCCTGCTGCGGGACGATGGCCTCCCGGAGTTGGCGGAGCATGTGGCGGACCTGCTCCGGCGGGTCTTCTGCCGCCTGGGTCTTCCAGGAACGCCAGGCTCGCCAGCGCCGCCAGAAAGGTTCCTTATCCTTGCTCATCGCCGTTACAAGGTGACTACGTGGTTCGAGCGGTTCAGCACGTCCACGATAGCGTACATGTTGCTCACCTTGCCGGCCACGAGTTTGTCTTTCAATCTAAAAAAGTCCAGGCAGGTGCCGCAACTGAGGAGCTCGGCGCCCCGCTCCTCCAGCGCCAGCAGGCTCTGCAACGTTTCCGAGTCCTCACAGGCCAGTTTGACGCCGCTGTTGAGGAAGATCACCGTCTTCGGTATCACGTCGGCCTGGGATAAGGTGTACAGGAATGACTTGACGAGCACCTTTCCCAGATCGTCATCGCCCCGGCCCAAGCGATCGGCTGTCATCAACAAGACTGAATTCTCCTGCAACGCGAAGGTGGTCGACAGACCGGCCAAATTTTCTTCCATGACTGGCGACTCCGGCCTGGCCGCCGCACCTGTTTCTTTGCTCATCACGCTTCCCCCCGGAACAATTTCTGGTCAGCCGTCCCCCTCCAAAAAGGCCTTGTAGGCCCGGTACGCCATATAGATATCCGCCTTGTGGGCGACTTCAAAGGGCGCATGCATGCTCAGCAGGGGAACGCCGCAATCGAGGACATCCATCCCGTATACGGCGAGAAACTGGGCGATCGTGCCGCCGCCGCCCTGGTCCACCTTGCCCAATTCGCCGCTCTGCCACAGGATCCCTGCCTTTTGGAAAATCCGGCGCACCTCCGCCATAAATTCGGCGTTCGCCTCCGACGTGCCATACTTGCCCTTGGTGCCCGTGTACCTGGCCATGGCGACGCCGAAACCCATCCGCACGGCGTTGCGCTCGTCGAGGACGCCGCCGTAGTTGGGGTCCATCGCCGCCAGCACGTCAGCCGAGAGCGCCTGCGTGTTGAAGAGGCATCGCCGCGCGATCAACTCCGGCGGCGTCCGATCGCCTCCCGGCAAGGCGGCGTAAATCAACTCAGACAGGGCATTTTCAAAAAAGCGCGACCGCATCCCCGTGTTGCTGTCCGAGCCGGTCTCTTCCTTATCCACCAGGAGGACCGCCGCTGTGCGATCGCCGCCGGCCCGGTCGAAGAGCGCCTCGGCCGCCGTGTAGCAGCAGACGCGGTCATCCTGGCCGTAGCCGCCGACAAAGGCGCGGTCAAAACCGATGTCCCTGGCGGCGCCGGCCGGCACGGCCTGCCATTCAGAGGAGAGGAAATCCTCCTCCGTCATCCCCATGTGCTGGTGCAGGATCTCCAGCACCGCCTGCTTGTAGCGGTTGGCGTCCTTTTCCGCCGCCCCGTCCCCGCCGCCGGCGGGCAGGCCGCCGGCGAGGATGTTCAAGCCCTCGCCTTCGATGGCCTCGGAGAGCTTTTTTTCCATCTGATCCTTGGCCAAGTGGGGCAATAGATCGGTGATGGTGAAGACCGGGTCCTCGGGCGCCTCGCCCAGGTTGATCCGGCGGACGCTGCCGTCAGGAAAGACGGTGACGCCGTGCAGCGCCAGGGGGATGGCCAGCCACTGGTACTTCTTGATCCCCCCGTAGTAGTGGGTCTTGAAGAGGGCCATTTTCTCATCCTGATAGAGCGGATTCGGCTTCAGATCGATGCGCGGCGCGTCCAGGTGGGCGCCCACCAGGGACAAGCCCTCCGCCAAGGGGCGGGAACCGACATGCACGAGCAAGATGGCCTTGTTGCGGTTGATAAAGTAGACCTTGTCACCGGCCTGAAGCCCTTGGGCCGCTTTTTCCGCAAAAGACACATAGCCTTTCGCGCGGGCCCGCTGCTCCGCAAATTCGACGGACTCGCGCTCCGTCTTGGCGACCGACAGGTAACGCCGGTAGCCCTCGGCAAAGTCCATCATGTTCTGTCGCTCACCGGGGCTCAACCGGTCCCACACCGGTTCCGTCTGCCGCGTCAAGGGACTCTTCCCCTTTTTCCCTACAGAGTTATCCATGTCAAAGCGCTCCTCTCTTTTCCCGTGAGGCGGATAAAGAAGTGGTCATTCACCGGAAAGTGTAGCCGGTAAAGCGCTCGCCAATCCACCGATTCGAATCAAAGACATAAGGCATCAGCCGCGATGTTTCCAACAACGGCTGTGTTTCCACCCGCAGCGGTGAGGCCCCGGCGACAGGACCGCCGAAAAACCAGGAAAGCACCACCGCCGTCGCCACCCAGGCGGCCAAGGAGACGAGCACAGCGCCGAGCAGCTTGTCGGCTGTGCCGATCCAGCCGTCGCCGCGCAGGCGGATCCAGCCGGCGGCGGCGATTTTGACGACCAGGGCGAAGACGAGAAAGATGAGCAGGAAGACAAGGCTGTTCCAGACGGAGTGGGCCACATAATTGGCCACCAACTCGGCCAGGTTCCGCACCCCTTCGGGCACGACCATGTTCAGGTCGGACAGTTGGCGGGCCATCTCCTGTTTGTAAAAGTCGGGCAGCGGCAGGTCCTTGACCACCCGTTCCAGGTTCAGGCTCGGCGCCACGTCCGGTTTCACCTGGGCCGCCGGGATAGACGGGGCGAAGCGCTGCAGGAAAAAGCTCTGCAAGGCCGCCACAACCCTGAACTGTTGGTCGAGGAGATCCGCTATGGGCTTGAAGAGGGACGATGCCAGCGGGAAGGCGAAAAAAAAGGCGCCCACACCCAAGAGGGAGGCCAGCAATCCCCGGCGCCACCCCCGGTAAAAGGTGAAGGCTATCAGGCTCACGATGATGATGTCGAGGGCGTTCAAGGCGGGGCTCCCCCTTTTTTTCGCCTTCTAAAAAAACAACCATAAAAACAAGTAAAGATTTTAGATAAAGAGGCACCTGTCTCTAGACTACAGTACGCCGGAAAGCCTTCAGGAAGTATGCAAACATTCCTATGAATTTTTTCGTTTGCCTACGTTTAGCTGACAAAGGAATGCCAGATAACCGCTAAAAACCGGCTGAAAATCCAGCCACCTTCATTAATTGACGGACGCTTTTGCCCTCAAAGCGGATGCAGTAGGACTGCATGATCAGGCGGTCGGCGAGGCGGTGGTTGTAAAAATTCGCCATTTCCCCGAGTTCGATGTTCATGGAAATCACCATGGGTTTGCCCATCCGGTGCCGGTCGTTGACGAGTTCGAACAGTTCGGTGACGACAAAATCAGTCCGTTTCTCCGTGCCAAGGTCGTCGATGATGACCAAATCAGCCGAACGCAGCGCAGCGAGCACCTCTGGCTGCCTGCCGTTGTTTTGAAAATCGAATTTCGCTTCCATGATGCTGTTCATGATCTGGCTGATGGTCCGGTAAATCACCGTCTTCCCGGCCCCCAGCAGCCGGTTGGCGATGGCGCTCGAAAGGTGGGTTTTTCCCGTCCCGACGGTGCCGTAGAAGAGCAGGTTGCCCTTGCCATTGCCGGCGATGATCGCATCGGTAAAATCTCGGCAGCGTTCAACGGCGATCCGCATTCTGCCGACCAGGCCCGGATGAAGGTGTTCCTGCTGCTCATACCAGGCCAAGGAGAACGTTTCAAAGGTCTGGTTTTTCATATCCCCGGTAAGCCCTGATTGAGCAAAAGCCTCATCGATCTCTTCCTGGATTAGGCAGGGACACTTGACGCCGAAATCGATCCAGCCGCGATCCTCACAGCGGGGGCAATCCCACTGAACCTCAAAGAGACTCGGGTCGACAGGCAGCCTATTCAGCAAGTCCTTGCGAGCAACCGTCAGTTCCTGCCGCTCCCGGTTGAGGTTCTCCAACTCATCCGCCGTCAGCCGACCGATCGCCCCTTGGACAAGGCGGATGCCTGTCAACCGCAACCGTCGATCGATGGCGGCGAGTTCCGGGTGGGCCTGATGCAGTTTTTCCACCCGCCGGTCGCGCTCAGCCTGCTTCTGCAGCCGTTTGTTGTCTCGGTTGATCATCTACGCCCCTCCTAGAGATCGCGGAACTGTTCGTAGGCCTTCGCTTCTTCCTCATTCTTCGGAAGCACATTGACGCCGGCCATGGGACTCCGGTTGGAAGGCGTCTGTTGTCCCGCCGGGCGTCCGCCAGGGCCGCGCGAACGCTGCTGCCGGAAGCGTTCGATCTCCCGATCGCCGTCTTCCACCGTCCGCACACCGGCCTCGCGCCAGCGGGAGAGGACCTTGTCCACATAATTGATGCTGGGGTTGGCCGCCCCCTTGTAGGCCTCCTGACAGGCGCGCAGGATCACCTCGTGGGAGAAGCCCCAGCTTTGCGACCACTTCACATAGGTATCCCGGAAAATATCGTTGATCTTGTTGGGGCTGCCCAGCGTCAGCCACACCTCGTAGACTTTTTCGTCGAGATAGGTCTTTTTGCCGAAAAACTCGGCCAACTGGTCCCGGCCGGAAATCCCCCAGGCGGCGACCATCTCCGCTTGCCGGCGAAACTCCTGGATGGCCCGGATGCCCCCCCGGGCCGCCGCTTGCAGGAAGTCGAGCAAAAACGGCTCGGACCAGCGGTGGCGCATCTGGATCTTGCGGAGGTCGCGGGCCTCTTCGGCGTTCGCCGCCCCGCCCCGCAGTTGTTGCAGAAAATGGATAAGGGGGCCGTTGTCTTCCACGGCCGATGGGGGAAGATGGCTGCTTCGCGCGCCGCCGGCGGCCGGCCCTGCAACCGGTCCCGCAGCCGCCCCCGGCATGCCGGTAAACTGCCGCTCCGTGTGGAGTTTGATGGCATCGTCCAGTTCCCGGCGCAGGCTTTCCAGATCGGACCGCTCCTGGTCGAGCCCCCGCCTCTCCTCCTGGAGCCGCCGTTCCTCCTCGGCCAGCCGCATCTGCAGCAGGTGAAGGGACTGGTCTTTTTCCATGAGCGACAACTGCATCCGGCGGAGATCGTCGTCACGGGACGCCAGGCGTTCCTCCCGTTCGATGAGAACCTTGCGCTCCTCATCAATCTGCCGCCGCTCCAGCACCTGGCGGTTGCGCAGGTCCTCCAGGCGGCGGATTTCCTCCTGAACCTCTTCCATGATCAGCATGTACTGCCGGCTGACGTCGGCGTCGCCCATCCGGCCTTTCAAGAGTTTATCAAAAAGGGGTTCAAAAGAAAGGAAGACCCGATCTTCCTTACATTGAACCTCCAGCAGTCCCATCTTCTTCAGCCGGGCGATCGAGTCGGCTACATGACGGGGCAGGCCGGACGGGAGGATCCCCTCCGTTCCAGCCGAAGCCGCCCGCTCCTCGATGACGAGCAGTTCCTGGACCAGGTCGTTGCTCAGTTGCAGGTCCTCACGCGAATGATAGATCAGGTTATGTAAATGCAGCGCATGGTTCTCCCAGAGTAGGTGCATCCATCTGGCCAAGGTCACCGGCACATTCCTCCTTTGGCATCCGGCGATATCATTGTAAACCGCCTGCCTCCGGGTGGCAAAGAGTTTTCTCGTCCTGGCGGGATCTCCCTTTTCCATTATTGGGGCAAAAAAAAAGAGCGGCCTGCGCTCATCTGGAACGGATCGGGTCGATTTCTTTTTTAATTAATATCCGTTTTTTCTTCTTCCGCGTCTATTTTTTCAGGGCCTCGTTGAGCGCCTCCACCAGCCGGTCGGCGTCAAAACCATGGACGCCGGCCGCTTTTTCCACCGACTCGCCGCGGGCCGAGGGACAGCCGAGGCACTGCATGCCGAAGGAGCGAAAGACAGGGACCGTCTCAGGGTACTTGGCGACTACATCGCCGATGATCATGTCCTTCGTGATCACGCCTGCAACCCTCCTAGTGATGATTTGTTACCTAGCTATTTTTCCTGCTTTTTCTTTGATACCGTTCATCCCTTGTTCGCACGGTCAATGCCCGCTCTGTTCAAGGCAGAGGGCAACTCGTCTCGCCGCCCGTCTGCGTCTCCAAGGGAAACAATTCCCCCGGCTGGCCGTGGCGCCGGGCCTCCTCTTCCGCCGTCGGCCAGCGCGGGAGATCGGCCATATCGCCCAGCACATCCTGGCGGATACGGTCCAGCCCGAACCGGGGCACGAACTCATGCATCCGTTCGCCGGGATTAGCCCGTTTCTTGTAGTAGTGGAGCAGGCGGTCACAGATGGCCAGCACCTGCTTGCGGTTGACCCCTTCGATAAAGAGGTCGGCTAAGCGAGGGGCGTGTCCGCCGGCGCCGCCGATCAGGATCCGGTAGCTGTCGTCGTCGAGGCCGATGATGCCGATGTCGCGGATGGCCGGGGCCGTGCAGGAGAGGTAGCAGCCGGCCACACTCATCTTCACCTTGTTGGGCATGTCCATGCCGCGAAATTTTTTGTCCAACAACGTCCCCAGGCCGATGCTGTCAGAAGTGGCGCGCTTGCAAAAGGCGATGCCGGGACAAAAGCGGACGCCGCGGCAACGGGGCCCCAAGAGCCCTTCGGGTTCCCGGTCCAACTCCTCCCAGGCTTTCTCCACGTTCTCCCGTTGCAAGCCGATGAGCATGATCTGCTGACCGGAGGTCACATTGACCGTGGTGGCGTACTTTTGGGCCACCTGGGCGATCTTCAGCAACTGGTTGGGGCTCATGAATCCGCCGGGGTGATGGGGCACGATGGAAAAGGTCTTTTTGTCGCGCTGTTTGTTGGCGCCCCGGGGCGCGAGCATATCGGAAAAACCAGGCGGGGTGGGAGTCTGAGCGTCCATAGCGCCTTACGCCTCCTTTTCCTCGCTTAGTTTCTCTGATTTGCCGCGCCCGCAACCCCGGAAGGTTTTTTAAGAACCGCCGCAGCACACGCCGGTCCCATCGCCTGTGTTTTTCTCGCCGATGGCCCGCTTCGCTTTGGCCAGGTCGGCGATCGTCGTGCCGGCCAGCACGTCCAGCATAGCGCCCTGCGCCCGCGCCCAGACATGATGGAGGGGACACCCCGCCTGGTTCGGGCAGGAACCGCCTCCCACCAGGCAGCGGTTGATGGCGATCGGCCCCTCGATCACCTCGATGACGGCCTGCAAGGTGATCGTCTCGGCCTCTACGGCGAGGCGGACGCCGCCGCCGGCGCCGCGCGTCGAGTCGACCCAGCCGTGACGGCTGAGGGCAGCCATGATCTGGGGCAGAAAATTGGACGGGATCCCCTGCCGTTTGGCGATATCCTTCGACAGGGTGAACTCACCGGGCGGCAAAAGGGCCAGGTCCAGCAGCGCGGCGATGGCGTATTCGGCTTTGCGCGTGATCTCCACGGGAGTCCCCCCTTAAATATTAGTTAATCGATAATGTTATGGTACTTCCCGATGGAGCCCTTGTCAACTCATATCCGCCCAGTCAGGCCTTCCGCGCCGCCACGACCACCGCCGGGCTGGCTTCAGTGAGTTCCTTGCCGGTCAGGTCGCCGAACCAGCGCAGTTTATCATACCCCAGTTCGTTCAGCACCCCTTGGAGGTCCGACGGTGACAGCGGGAGCAGCAGCGTTTCCGCCGTCCATTCTCCGCCGGCTGTGGATTTTTCATCACCGGAGGGTTCGCTGACGGTCAGCCGGGTCAAAAAGCGGATCCTGCCATCGTCGGCCGGCTCGTAACGCCGCTCAAAGCGGACATGCCGCCCCGCCTGCGTCCCTTCCAAGGTGGGAAGTTGACCACCCTTCGCCAACACGTTGGCAAAGTTGACCACCTGAATCAGGATCGTCCCCCCTGGGCGCGCGCCACCGGCCCGCATCCCCCGGGACCAGCCGGCCAAGGTCTTTCGAATCGCATCCATGTCCCCCAGGTGGGGCAGGGAGTTGCCGATACAGTAGACGCCGTCCCAGCGTCCCCACAGTTCGGGATCGACGGCACCCATGTCCATCACGGCAAACTGCGGCGGGGTCGAAAGGCCCTGCGCCTTCTTTTGGGCCAGGTCGATCATCTCTTCCTGAAGGTCAATGCCGAGCAGGGAGTAACCCCGCTTCGCCAGCGCCAGGGCGTGTCCCCCCGTCCCGCAAGCCGCGTCCAGCAGCCGAAGGCCGGATGCGCCCCCATCCGAGTGGCCGATGCCATAGCCCCCTTCACCGGTTACTCCCTTGCCATCCACCTGCTCGCCAGCCACCCGCTCACCAGTGCCGTCGCCGCCGGAGTGTCCGGCAAACTGCTCGGCGAGGAAGTTCACCACAGGCGCCTTGACCGGAAAGACGGTGTCATAGTATGGAAACAAGGCTTCATATAAATTCACGGTTGCCTCCATCCGGCACAATATGGCTGTAAGACCATACTTACCCTTTTCAATGTCAAAATGCTACAATGAGGAAAAAGGATATTGACGCAGGGAGGGAGCGCCCGTGATCCAACGCTTGAACAAGGACACCTTCGACGATGCCATCGGCGAAGACGGTTATGCCGTGGTGAAGTTCTCCACCAAATGGTGTCCCGATTGCGTCCGGACGGAACCGGGGTACAAGCAATTGGCCGAATCGCTGGCGACGACAGCGCGCTTCGGCCAGGTCGACGCTGATGAGCAGCCCGACCTGGCCCAGCGTTTCGGCATCCGGGGGATCCCCACCCTGATCGTCTTTCGGGACGGACAGGAATCAGACCGGCTCCACAGCCGCTACTGCAAGACGAAAGCGCAGATGGAGGAATTCCTGAAGGCGGCGCTGCAAGCCGACTAGATCGCCTTTCGGCGCAAGCCCTGCAATTCCACCGTCCACCCCTGAAGTATCCCCGGAAATCATCATCCGACAGCGACACCACCGTACATAGCCACCGTGACAAGCGCAGCAACCGCCATCACAACCCAGCGACGACCTCCGGACGGGCCACCAGATCCTGGGCCCGTCCCACTTTTTTGCGCAAGGCCTCATCCTCCTCGACGGCCCGAGACAACTGGCGCAGCACATCCATAGTCCGGCGGGCCAGGGCGATGGCGTCGCCTTCGGCCATGTTGACCAGGGTCAGGTACTCCGTCCAGTTGGCCGTCTCGATGAGGGTTTTGACCAGGTAACAGCCCTCGGAGCGGAAGTGGGGCTGGGGCAGGCCCGCCGGCACGAGATCGCGGACGCGGAGAAAAGTGTCCCGCGCTTTTTCCAGCCAGCCGCCCATGTTCCGGGAGGCGCCCGTCACATGGGGCTCAAAGCGGCTCTCCTCCTGGACAACGCCGCCGATCAGCGCAGCCAGTTGCGTCTCTGTGACATCATGGAAGAGGCCCTCAAAGAGCCACTCCGTCACCAGCAGTTCCTCCACATGGAGCTTGCCCAGCACAGCGCCGCGAGGCAGCAGCGCCCCCTCCTCAGTCAGGTACTGCTTGTCCTTCAGGAAGCGGACCATGCGCTCATACTCGCGGCGGATCTTGTCGATCTGGTCCTGTGCGCGGGCCAACTGCCCTTCGGCGTTGTCCCAGGACTGATAAAAGCCGGACGTTTCGGTGTTCCGCTTCTGGCAACTCGCCTGATCCTGGCGGTGGCAGCGCATATGGGCCAGGCCGGTGAGGCGCTCGCGGATCTCAGCCTGGCGCTGGGTCGCCTGCTCCAGGCGCGCCTTCAGCCGGTCGCTTTTCACCTTCTGCTGTTTCCAGGTCTTTACCCGCCTATCGAGCGTCCGCATCTCCTTGTCCAAGGTGTACCGGACGGCCGGGCAGGCGTCCTTGCCGACGAGGTAGCAGCGGGCCGATCCCAGGCTCGTCCGCAGCCGCTCCAGCCGCTTTTGGGCCTGGCGGATCTCGGCCGACTCCTGGTAGGCCTTGAAGTTGTTCGTCAGGATCTTGTCTACTTGTTCCTTCGAGTGGTGAGCAGCCAGGTTGACGACGGAGTTAAAAGAGAGGGTGAAGCGCGAGCGGATCGGCTCGGGCTGCCGCTCCGGCCAGTGGGGAAACCGCTCCGGCGAGAAGTTGCTGTAGTCGACGCGAACGATGACGAGACCCTGCTCGTCCATCCCCCGGCGACCGGCCCGCCCGGCCATCTGGTGGTACTCGGTGCCCGTCATGACGCGAAAGCTCTTGCCGTCAAACTTGGTCGTCGAGTCGATGCAGACGGTCCGCACCGGGTAGTTGATGCCGACGGCAAAGGTTTCCGTGGCGTAGAGCAATCGGATATGGCCGCGGCCAAACATCTCCTCGACGGCCTGTTTCACCACCGGCGGCAACCCGGCGTGGTGAAAGGCGATGCCGCGGCTGAGCATGTCCCGCATGGCCGCCCAGATCGTCGTCGCCGTCAGCCCCGGCAATCGTTCCTCCACCTCGACCAGGGACGACTCGGCGGCCTCCCGGCCGGCCTCATCGAGAAAGGTGTGGCCCTGCCAGTCCCGGGCGGCCTGCTCGCAACCGTTTCGGCTGAACAGGAAATAGAGCGCCGGCAGCAGTTCCGTCGACGTCAGGCAACCCACGAGGCTGCGGTGGCTCGTCGCCGGCAGGCCGCGGAAAAAGTTTTTAAAAGGTGATTTCCGCTCCCGGGCCTTCTGTTCGGCCAGATCGGCCGCCGGCTCGGAAAACTCCTCCCAGAGCCGGATCACATCGCCGGCCTCCAAGAGACCCGTGTCCCGCTGGTAGTAGTTGTGTTCGAGGGGCACATGGCGGTGCAGGTAGCGCACGATGGGGACGGAGCGGTCATGGACATGGCTCAGCCAATCGGCAATCTCATGGATGTTGGGCACCGTCGCCGACAGCCCCAGCAATCGGACATGGGGCGGCAGCAGGATCAGGCACTCCTCCCAGACGGCCCCCCGCTCGGGATCATTCAGGTAGTGGATCTCGTCAAAGACCACATGGGACAATTCACCGGGGATGTCCTTCTCGATGAGCATGTTGCGGAAGATCTCCGTCGTCATCACCATGATCGGCGCATAGCGGTTGATCTGGTGATCGCCCGTCAAGAGCCCTACATTCCCCTCGCCGTAGTGGCGACTGTAGTCGCGAAACTTCTGGTTGGACAGGGCCTTGATCGGCGCCGTGTAAAAGACGCGCCGTCCCTCCTGCATCGCCTTGTCAACGAGGTAGTCGGCGATCAGCGTCTTGCCGTTGCCCGTATGGGCGGCCACCAGGCAATCGAAACCGTCATCGAGGGCGCGGATGGCCTCGACCTGAAAATCGTCCAACTTGAAGCCGCGCCAGACCGGATTCTCCGGATGGGACGCCGGCGGTTTGGGCATTTTCTTCGGGCGCAAGGTGCGTTTAAAGACGCGCAGATCCGCCGGCAAGGCATCGACGGGCAACAATTCGCCGGGGTGGGCGTTCGCCCTCGGCTCCTCGGCCGTTCTCTCGTGGACTCGCTCCGTCGAAACCGGCGGGCGGTTGCGTCGCTGCGTTTGCTGTGATCGATCGGAAGGGTGGAACCTTCGCAAATCTATGTCTCCTTTCGCTGCCATGCCTTTTTGCCAAAAACTTTCGCCCCAGCAGCCCGTCTCTCCTCTTTCTTCCTCTGTTTTCCCTTCATTCGGCGTAGATATAGGGGTTGCGCGGCGGCGTCTCCACGACCATCCCTTTCAACGAGACAATCAACCCCCCTGGCGTGCCGGGTTTGCGCGCCTTTTGGAAAACGCCCGTCCCCTTCACCCAGTCCCCCACTTTTATCTTGTCCTCTCCTTTCATCCATCTTTCCGTATTCTCCACGGCCAAGCCCATGATCACTGTGTCGGCGACACAGCAGTTGACCACATAACGCCCGATATACAGCCCTTCCCCGCCGGCGGGCGCATCAACGAGAAAACCACTGATCTCAACGGGACGGCCCGCAAACTTGCCGGGATCCTGGTTGATCTCCAACAGAATCGGCAAAAAGTTTTTTTCGTCGAAAAGGATCGGCTCCGTCTTGGCGGGCGCTCCCTCGCGGGCAGCCGGCGCATCGCCCTGCTCCACCGGCGCTCCCTCTTGGGCCGCCGGCATTCCCTCCTGGGCCGTCTGCGGCTGCCGGGCGCCGCCGAACCAACTCAGCTCCGGATGATGGAAATGCGCCTGCAGATCGGAGAAAAATCCGCCCCCCGCCGGCGCTTCCTCCGCGTGGGCATGGCGCAGGCTTCTGTGGGCCGCATGATCGCCGCCGAGCACCTGCGCCCCCGGCAACAAGGCGAAGAGGATGGGCAGCGTCAGCAGCCCGTAGCGCGCCCCGGCAGCCAGCGGTTGCAGGAACCGGCGGCCGTCCGGGAATCGCCAGGCGGAAAAAACATCCCGCCGTTCCCGGACGATCCGGGCCGCCTGAAACAAGGCGAGCGCCGCCAGCGTCCAAGCGGTGGCGGCAAGGGCCGGGACGAAGCGCGGGTGGATGTACAGTTCAGCCCGTCCCGAGTAGGCGATCCAGCCCGTCAACAGGGCCAGGGCGGCAAGATACACCAGTTTTACGGCATTGGCGCCCACGTCCATCCCCCTTTACATTGCCATGAATCCGCCGTTCGCCGCCCAGGCGAACAGAAACACCAGCAGCGGCAGCCAGCCGAGCAGGAAGAAGACGACGGCGGGCTTGAAGGTGCGAAAGAGCACCCAGGTGTTTTTCATGTCCAGCATGGGCCCCAGGATCATGAAGGCGAGCACCGATCCCCCTGTAAAGCCGGGCGTCATGGCGCTGGCCAGGAAGGCGTCGGCGTTGGAGCAGACGGAAAGGCCGAAGGCCAGCAGCATCATGATCAGCGTCGACTGTCCGCTGTCTCTCGCCACCTCGGTCAGCCAGTCGGGCTGCAGCATCCCCTGCATGACGGCGGCGATGAGCGCTCCCGTCAAAAAGTAGGGACCCAGATCGAAAAACTCGTCCACCGCATGGTCAGCCGCCTGCCGCCACTTCGCGAGCCACCCAACCCTGCCGTGACCATGAACGCCGCTGTGGGCATGGGCGCGGAAGTGACCATGATCCATTCTGCCGTGGCTGTGACCACAGCAGGAACTGGCCGTCCCATGGCTGTGACAGCCGCATCCGCTGCCCGCCTCCTCGCCGCGTATCCCGTCGCCCCGCCAGAAGAGAAAGACCATCCCGGTCAGCCAGGCGACCAGCAGCGCGCCGATCAACCGGCCCAGGACCATCTCCTCATGGCCGCGAAAGGCCATGGCCGTCGAAGCGATGACGATGGGGTTGACGATCGGGGCGGCGAGCATGAAGGCCATGCCGGCATAGAGGGGCATGCCCTTGCGCACCAGGCGCCGCACGACGGGAATGATGCCGCACTCGCAAAAAGGGAAGATAATCCCCAGCAGGGAGGCCGCCAGGATGGCCGCCCACGGCTTGGCCGGCAACAGGCGGCGCAATCCGTCGGGCGGGACGAAGACCTCCACCAGGGAGGAGACGATCACCCCCAGCAGCAGAAAGGGCAAGGCCTCCAGCAGGATCCCCAAAAAGAGGACAGGGACTGCGCCGCCTTCAGAACGCAAGGCCAGCCATGCCGCAGCCGCCACCAGCGACAGGGCCGCCAGCACCGCAACCAGCCAGGCCTGTTGGATGACCAGATGCCTCACCCGCATGACGAGAACCGTCATGCCTCATCCCCCGCTTTCCTATAGTTTGTCCTTACATGGATACACAAAAAGCCCGGCGGCTAGACCAAAGGGTCCGCCGCCGGGCAAAAAGGTTTTTTATCGGTTACCGGTGGCTCACATGCTCCAGCCCCTGGCCGAGCAAACCGCGGACATGGTCGTCGTCGAGGGCGTAATACACCATCTTGCCCTCTTTGCGGTATTTGACAAGGCGGAGGCCCCGCAACAGCCGCAACTGGTGGGATACAGCCGACTGGCTGATGTCGAGCAGGCTGGCCAGATCGCAGACACAGAGTTCGCCGAAGGAGAGGGCGTGGAGCAGCCGGCTGCGGCTGGGATCGCCGAGAGCCTTGAACAGTTGGGCCAATTCCTGATAGGTGACCATCGGCAACAGCCGCTCTCGCCGCCCTTCGACCAGATCGGCGTGGATACAGTACTCATCACAGCGATCCATCGCTGCCGAAAGGGCCGAAATCCGCTCATCCGTTGACATGCAACCACCCCATTTCACGACGTGCCCACCGCACCTTTCGATCCGAACCGCCGCTGCTTTTCATCCGAATCGCCGCACCTTTACATCGGACTTACCGCTTCTTGACATCATCGACGGCCTGTCCAGCCTAGCTTCTCGATCGAGCCGGCCAATTCCTGCCCACGCAAGCGGCACTGGCAGGGTTTTCCCCCTGCGAATCGAATACACTAGCAGAATCAAGAATTGTCATCACCAAAAGAACCTTCAGAGGAGGGGGCTGCCATGACCACACCGGAAGAACTGCTGCTCGAAAACCACGAGCAAATTGTTTCAGAGATTGATACCCTTGACCAGAAGTTGTCCAAGATCCAGTGGGAGGAATCGACTCTCGAAACCCAGGAAACCTCCCTGTTGCAGCGGGTGATCGAGAACATCCTGCCGGCGCTCGATAAAATCTACCGGAGCGGGATCAAGTTCCCTATCGCCGATACGGGACACCTCTACCCGGAGATCGTCCTCATCTACGATGGGAAGAAGAAGGTCTTTTACACCCTGACCAAGAACGGCGAGATCATGGAGCGGGACTTCGTCACCCCATCCGATATCAACCTGCTGCCCACCTGGGTCTTTGTCTCTAAGTACCCCCTCGAACAGGTCATCGGCAACATCGCCGACGCCATCGACCGCTACCGCGCCTTTGTCATCGATGCGGAACAGCGCCATGACCAGCGCAAACAGTTCCTCACCAAGATCCCGCAATTAAAAATCCCCAACCTGTAAAGACCTATTCCACAACCAACGAAGGGGTTATCCACAATTATTGTGGATTTTGGCCGGTTATCCACAGAGTTATCCACTGACCCCCCAATCTATCCCCACTATCGACAGGTCGGCGACTTGGACAACGTGAATAAGGACCGGACAAGCGTCCGGGAAAAATCGGTGGCTACGCAAAAAAAGGCTGTACGCCACCGATTTCTTTTGCTAAAATAAGTCCCATAAAAACTATAAATTCAGAAAATTCCTAATTAACAGTCAATAGGAGGGTATGGCATGCACACGGAGCGTATCCCTGTCTTCCCCGGCGATCCGAACCTGAAATCCTACGAAGAGGCCCGCGCGACCTTTCGATGGGAAGACGTGGAGCGCGAGTTCTCCTGGCACACAACGGGGAAAGTCAACATCGCTTATGAGGCGATCGACCGGAACGTGCTGGAAAAAGGCCTCGGTGAAAAAGTGGCGCTGTACTACTCCGATCCTGCCCGCCAGGAGGCGGTCACCTACCGGCAGATGATGGAGCAGTCCAACCGCTTCGCCAACGTGCTGCGCAAGCACGGCATCGGCAAAGGGGAACGTGTCTTCATCTTCATGCCCCGCAGCCCTGAACTGTACTGGTCCTTCCTGGGCATCATCAAGGTGGGCGGCATCGCCGGCCCCCTCTTTGAAGCCTTCATGGAAGGCGCCGTCCGGGACCGCTTGGCTGACGCCGAGGCGGTCGCCATCGTCACCACGCCGGCCCTGCGCAAGCGCATCCCCAAGGACCTGCCCCACCTGAAGCACATCTTCATGGTCGGCATTCCCGAAGGCGGCCTCGGCGAAGGCGAACTGGACTGGCACGCCGAGATGGCCGAAGCGTCACCGGAAACGGACATCGAATGGGGCGATCGCGAAGACCCCATGCTGCTCCTCTACACCTCCGGTTCGACGGGCAAGCCCAAAGGGGTGCTCCATGTCCATAACGGCATGATCCAGCACTACCAGACGGGCAAGTGGATCCTCGACCTCCGTCCCGACGACATCTACTGGTGCACTGCCGATCCCGGCTGGGTCACCGGCATTTCCTACGGCGTCTGGGCGCCCTATCTGAACGGCGTCACTTCCGTCGTCCGCGGCGGCCGCTTCCGCCCCGACGACTGGTATAAAACCATCCAGGACTACCAGGTCAACGTCTGGTACAGCGCCCCAACCGCCTTCCGGATGCTCATGGGCGCCGGCGACGACATAGTCAAGCAGTTCGACCTCTCCTGCCTCCGCCACGTCCTCTCCGTCGGCGAACCGCTCAATCCGGAGGTCGTCCGCTGGGGCCTCAAGGTCTTCGACCGCCGCATCCATGACAACTGGTGGATGACAGAAACGGGCGGCCAGATCATCTCCAACTACCCCTGCATGGAGATCAAGCCCGGATCCATGGGCAAGCCCTTCCCCGGCATCCACGCGGCCATCATCGACGACAAGGGCAACGAACTTCCGCCCTTGCAGATGGGCAACCTGGCCGTAAAAGCGCCTTGGCCCTCCATGATGCGCCGGATCTGGAAAAACCCGGCCAAGTACAACGAGTACTTCAAGATCGAAGGCTGGTACCTCTCGGGCGACTCGGCCTACATGGACGAAGAGGGATACTTCTGGTTCCAGGGCCGCATCGACGACGTGATCAACACCTCCGGCGAACGGGTCGGCCCCTTCGAGGTCGAGTCGAAGCTGGTTGAACACCCGGCCGTGGCCGAGGCCGGCGTCATCGGCAAGCCCGACCCGCTGCGCGGCGAGATCATCAAGGCCTTCATCGCCCTGCGGGAGGGCTACCTCTGGACAGAGGATTTGAAAACTGAGATCATCGATTTCGTCAAAAAAGGCTTGGCCGCCCATGCGGCGCCCCGTGAGATCGAGGTCCGCGACAAACTGCCCAAAACCCGTTCCGGCAAGATCATGCGCCGCGTCCTCAAGGCCTGGGAACTGGGCCTGCCGACGGGCGATCTCTCGACGATGGAAGACTGACGCCTGATTACCGCCATTCCCTCATCCATGCTCCATAATCCCCTTTGCGCCCCCTGGCCACAGCGCCGGTGCGGGCGCACTTTTTTTGCCAGCAATCCCCGTTCAACGGCCCCCCTCGGACGGGAAACAATGAGACAAGAACGGAAAGCCCCGCGACAGGAGGACCATTTAACCATGGATAACCACCGTCAAAGGCCCCACTTCGAACCGGCGCAGACGAAAAAGGCCAACACAACCGGAGAGTGGGCCGGCGTCATCGACCAGCCGGCGCCGTCAGAGACGAACGTGGCCGAATTCGCCGGAACGGAGTTCGCCAGCGAGTGGGCCGGCGCCCTCAACCCCGCCATCCCGGTGCTACGGCGGAACGAGAAAGCCAACACCGCTGGCGCGGCCAAAGCGAACAACTGGGTGCTCGCCGCTCTGGCCGGCGTGCCGCTGATCATGGTGCTCGGCAACTCCATGCTGATCCCCGCCTTCCCCCAGATCCGCGACGCCATGGGCATCAGCCAGTTTCAGGTCGGCCTCTTGATCACCTTCTTCTCCATCCCCGCCGGCATTGCCATTCCCTTTCTCGGCTTTCTGTCCGACCGGATCGGGCGGAAAAAGATCATGGTCCCGGCGCTGCTCCTCTACGGACTCGGCGGACTCATCTCGGGCCTGTCCCCCGTCCTGTTTCAAAACTCCTACACCGTCATGTTAACGGGTCGGATCGTCCAGGGGCTGGCCGCCGCCGGAACGGCCCCCATCGCCATGGCCTTGATCGGCGACCTCTACCAGAGCCAGTCGCGCAACAAGGCCCTGGGGGTGCTCGAGGCCACCAACGGCCTCGGCAAGGTGATCAGCCCCATCCTCGGCTCCCTGCTGGTCCTGCTCATCTGGTGGTCCCTCTTCTTCGTCTACGCCGCCCTGGCCGTTCCCGTTGCCCTGGCCATCGCCTTCCTGGTCAAAGAAAAACCGGTATCGCCCCAACAAGCCGGCAAGAGCTTTTCGGCCTACTTCTCCGGCGTCTCCGAACTGTTTCAGAAAAAAGCCGCCACCCTGCTGATCGCCTTTTTCGGCGGCATGCTCGCCCTCTTCACCCTCTTCGGCGTCCTCTCCTACCTCTCTGATGCCCTGGAAGCCACCTATGGGCTGCAGGGCGTCCGCAAGGGGCTTGTCCTGGCCATCCCCGTGTTGGCCTCGGCGAGCACGGCCCTGGGCACCGGCTTCTTCCTGCAAAAACGGCCCGAGTACCTGAAGACGGCCCTCCTGACCGGCCTCGGCCTTTTCTCGGTGTCGCTCATCCTATCGGCCTTGTTTCAGACGATCCCCGCCGTCCTCGCCCTGCTGGCTGTCCTCGGCCTCGGCGTGGGGTTGACGCTTCCCAGCTTGAACACCATCGTCACATCGTCCGCCTCCGAGGAGAAGCGGGGCGCTGTCACCGCCTTTTACGGCGGCGTTCGCTTCATCGGCGTCGCCCTCGGTCCCCCCGTCTTCAGCCTGTTGGAAAAAGGCGGCCCCTGGGCGCTTTACGGCCCCTGGGCGGTTGCCGGAGCAGCCACGCTGCTGCTCGCCTGGTTTTTCCTGAAAACGCCGAAAAGCCAGGCAACCGGCGCGACGAGTTAACCTGGCCTGTACGTACGGCACATTCCTTCAGAATGTTCTACGTCTAACGGAGGAGGTAATTTGATGCACTACCGCTATCGCCGATCTCCCGCCGGCCATCACCGGTGGATGAAGATGATGCCCTATATGATCGCCGGCTGGCTGGGCCTGATCATCTGGTACATCAGCCAGGTCAACCAGATGACCGAGGCCGTCACCGACATCCGCGACACCCTGCGGCTCCGACGTCGATAGAGGGGGGAACAACGCTTGCCCTATATGATGGGACGGGGAATGGACATGATGATGATCGCCGGACTCATTCACATCGTCCTGCTCGTCTGGTTTGTCTTCACCTTGAGCGCCATCCGCCAGGATTTGCGGGAGCTGGTCAACCTCAACAAGTACCGCCATCACCCGCCCCTGAACGTCTACCAGGCCCCGTCTGCGCCCCCGGGACACCCGGGGTACCCCGGTCCCCAGCCGGCCCTCCGGCCCGAAGAAAGGCTTGGCCGCAAAGACGAGTAATCCCCGCGACTGCGGCCAGTCCCCGCTGATAATTATCCGGTTTACGCTGACAATTGCCTGGTAAGACCATACGGCGCCCTTACTTGCTCAACCACCAGTAAATCTGCAAAAACAGCGCCGTCAAGCCGCCGGCCATCAGCGGCCCCACGGGGACGCCGCCAAAAAGGACGATTCCCACCAGCGATCCCACGATCATCCCTACGATGATCTGCGGCTCCCCAGACAAGAGGTCGATCCCTCGCTTGTTCAGGTTGGTGGCCAGGACGCCGCCGATCAAGGCGATGATCCCCGGCAGAGAGGCAAAGGAAAGCAAGACCTCCCGCACGCCCACTTTTCCGGTGGCGAAAGGCGCCAGCATGGCCAGGGTGAGCATGACCAGGCCCATGTCGACGCCGTTCTGTTCAATCCACTCCAGCAGACCGCCCCAACCGAGATAACTCAGCACGAGGATCGATGCGGCGGCCAGAACGGTCATGGGAGAACGGGCGATAACGCCCAGCAATAATATGAGGATCAGCAGCACGGTCCCACCACGCAAGGGCAACTCCTCCTGCGGGTAATCTGCTACTGATCTTATGCGCCCTCTTGGGTTCCATGCCATGAACTGCCACGACTGCCGTTGTTCCCCTAAGCAAAAGCCTGCTCCGTCGGCAACAGGCAGACACGGGCCACCGCCTGGTGGGCCAGGACGGGGAACCGGTCTTCCTGCAGACAGAAGGCCAGATCCGCTTCATCACCCATCTCGGCCAGCCTCCGGCCATGGACAGTCTGCGCCATCAGCGGCGCCAGTTGATGCTGATTGAATTGGAACAACTGAAAGGCCGCGATGGCCAGCTCGTTGACGACAGCCGGGCGGTTTTCCCAGATGTGGCCGAGGATTTTCCCGGCTGTAATGATGTCTTCCAGAGAAAACTGACCTTGTGTCCCTGCGCATAGGATGACCAGGTCATCGGGATCATCCCGGATGATCCGGTTTGCCACCGTCTCCCCGTTCAACAAGCTGCCCACCAGCACCTGGGCGGCTTTTTGCGCTTTATGCAGGGCCACCGTGCCGTTGGTGGTGACGAGAAAAAGCGTCTTTCCGGCTACCACATCGGTCGTGTAGGCGCGAGGGGAGTTGCCCAGGAAAACCCCGGGGAGGGGGCGTCCATGCCCTTCTCCCCCCAGCAGCACCTTGTCTGGGTCCCAACTGGACGATAACACCCGCGCCTCATTGACGCTGGTCACCGGAAATACCTGCTTGCAACCGTTGGCCAGGGCGGTGACGATGGTGGAGGTGGCCCGCAGGGTATCGATGACCACAACGTACCTGCCTTCCAACTCATCGGGTGTAACGTTCTGATGTGTCGCGATCACCTCAACGTACAAGTGGCTCCCCTCCGGTTCCCCCGTCCCGCTCCCACTTACAACCCTACCCCTTCAACGCCGGCCTCATTTTTTCCCTTGGACCAAGCTGTTTAACTGCTCCCGCCTTCCGCCCCGCTCGCCTCCTGCCGGGCTTTTTCCTCCACGGCGAGCGCGAGCGTGTCAGAACGAAGACCACGGCGCAAAGATTCCAAGGCGATCACCTCGGTGACCGGGATGTTGCCCAGGTTGACATTGACGCCGAAGCGCGCGATCAACGCCTGCTGTTGCTCTTTCAGCGGCGCCTCCCAGAGCAGCGCATCCACATTCCCTACCGAATCGACCATCCTTTCCAGGTCATCATCCCGGATTTGCCCTTTCGTGTCATAAAAATTGACCCCTTTTCCTGACTCCCGCCCCTCCACGATCACATAGGAGGCGCCTTCTGACAGGTCCTCCCCGATCTGCTGAATGATCGCCTGGAGGGGGAGGGTCTGACGGGGATCTTTTTTGCCGACCTCCGTCAGCACCTGAAACCCATTGGAGATCGCTTTTTGGATCAGGATGCGCCGTTCCCGGGGGGTTATGTTGATGGTCCCGTCGGAAATCTCGACCCAGCGAATGTCGACGCCCTTCAGACCGGCCAGCAACTCGTCATAGCCCCCCTGCCAGTAGGCGATCTCACCGAGCGTTCCCCCTACATAGACCTCGACGCCGTAGCGCCGGGCGAGGTTCACCTTCTGTTCCAGAATCTCCGGACGGTAGAGGGCCGATGATCCAAAACCGAGCTTAATAAAATCGATATGATCGGCGGCCATTTCGAGCAGGTCGTGAAACGACACCAACCCGACTCCCTTGTCAAAGACCATGGTCATTCCTTGGGAACGGGGCTTTTCATTGCGAAACCCCGTCGGCCACGATACCGGCGGAAACCAGAGCGGCTTGCTGGTCATTTTCTCACCTTCCATGAGTTCTATCTCACCATAGATTATGATAATCCTGCGAGAAGGTTTGTGAGAATCTTCGGAATTGACGAAAAAATATGAAGCCGCCAGGGCAGCTTCATCAATATCCGTTATTCTTTTGTTTTTCCATTTTTTTAATATATTCACAGGAACTTGACCGCATAGGCGCTTTTGCTCAGCACGTCGAAGCCGTATCCCTCATGCTGCAGTCGCTCGATGATCGCCGGCAGCGCCTCCACCGTCGTCTTTTTCGCCGGGCTGTCGTGAAAGAGCACGATGACGGCCTTTTGACCTGCCGACTGCCGGGCAACGGCGTTGACGATGACGGCCCTGTCCGGGGTCGCCTTCGACGCATCCAGAGAATCCACATTCCAATCAAAGTACTGGTACCCCGCCTCGACGACCCGTTGGGACAAGGCGATCATGAATCCCCTTCCCGGAGACACAAGGTTGTTTGATCCGCCGGGAAACCGCAGGATGTCGGGACGGATGCCCGTCGCTTCCGCGATCAGATCATCGAGTCGCCGCACATCCTCCATGAAGGACTCAATGGAGGCATAGACCTTTCTATAGAGGTGGCTGTAGGTGTGGTTGCCTAGGGCATGTCCCTCCTGGGCGATGCGCCGGTAGGCGGCTCTGCCGAAATCTGTCGGGTTGCCGTTGACAAAAAAAGTGGCTTTCACTTGATACCGCGCTAGGATGTTCAATACCGCCAAGGTATTCTCGCTGGGGCCGTCATCAAAGGTCAGATAGGCCGTTTTTTTTTCCGGAACGTTTTCCGTGATCACGCCGTTGCGGTTCGGGTGTTGGCGCTGCAGTTGCTCCACCCGCTCGTTCATTTGCCGGACCTGTTCCCGGAGGGTTTCGATCTCGCTTCGGTACTGTATCTGCTGATTCTTCAACGTCTGGTTGACCAGCCCGGCCTGCGCCAGCAAGGCCAATAAAGCGGCAAGCGTAAAAAACGCGAACAACTGCAGCGCCGTCGCCTTGTCCGCCAACCGTTGCCCTCCCGAGGGCTGACCACCTCCAGGCCCCCCTGCGGCCTCGTTTACCGGTTCCTCCGCAGCCAGCCCGTCCCCCTGCATTCCACACCACCTCGGTTTAGAGGAATTCCTCTAAACCCTATTAAGAGAAATCGAAGGATTTGCCAGCTCGATGATGTTGCATCTGTGGTAATTTATAGAAATTGCAGAAGGGGAACCCTATTCCTTCAAGCACGCAAAGAAAAACACCGCCTCCAGGTCATCAGACCTGAAAGCGGCGCAACCGACATCAATGGAGCGGGAACAAAAATTCCTTAAACCGTGGGTTATAGAGAAGCCGGATGGTGGAATCTTGCGTATAACCTTCATGAAATACGGAGGTGACGATCTTTGTCTTACCGGCCGTCAGGGACAGGTTCAGATCAATGAAGCCGTGAATCAACTCACCCATGCACTCATCCGGATTCTCTTCCGCCTCCAGGTCATCGACCCGCACGATGATCCCCGGCGTTTCTGACCGGATGTTCCTCAAGGCGTCCCGGAGCACCTGCTGATCCTCTTCAGACAGTTGCTTAATCGCTTCCAGAACCTGACGCATCCGTAATTGATCCGGCATTTCCCCCACGATATCTCTCCCCTTTCTCATGACTCGCAACTCCTATCCACGCTGAAGCGAAACCGACATGGCCCCATAAAACAGTGCGGCGAAGCAGAACGCCACAGTTCATGGGCTCATGGAACTGTGGCGTCTGTGTAGGAAGCAAGATTTGATTGTCAACCCCCGCCAACAGGGGGAAAGAGGGACAAGGTATCACCATCGCAAAGGATATGGTCGATTTCTTTCGAATGGCCGTTGACCATGCAGATGGCCACTTCCTGCTCAGGAATGGCCAGCGCCGAGAGGGCCTCGCGAACCGTCGATCCAACGGGAAACTCCATATGGCGTGTCGGGAAGCGATTGACACGGAAGGTGGCGAAGAGCTTGACAAAGACAGTCATGGGCACCGGCGCGACATTATCTCTTTGATGGCCGCTCATGTCTACACCCCCCGTTTCCTACTCAAAAGTCTATCGGGTCAAAACCCCTTGCGCAATATTTAAAAAGGTTCGTCAATTTCAACACAAAACTTTTACGGAAACAGCAGTCGATTTCGTTCTGGAGCATACGCATGTATTCCATATTTATGTGCCAAAGCGCGATAGGCGTTGAATGGAACGCCGAAAAGAGCGCTTGCCGAATATCCTTGCGGAGCCGAAGTCATTATAATGAAGATGCGTGACTTTTATGATAGATACAGAAAGGGACAGACAACCATGCTTTCAGATTTTCGCTTTACCGTTGTCATCGTATTGACGGCCTTCATCCATATGTTTCATACCTTTAACTACGCTGTACGGTTGGCTGGCGTCCAGACAAAACGGGTTTCCATGGCCTATTCCTTGTTTAATGTGTTATTTCTATTGGCCAGCACAGCCAATACCATACAAGCGCCTTTGATGGCCAAAGGGATTGAAGGGGCTTTCCGGGTCTTGACCGACCCGCTCGGCACGGAAGCGGTTGCGCTTTTGGTGGGAACGGTTGATCGCCAACTGCGGATCGTCCTGTTGGCAGCCACGGCAGGAACCATCATCGGCACATTGTTGATCCCCAGCTTTACGCGCATCTTTTCCAACGGTATTCTCATGCTCGAACAGATCGGTTCCGTTCCCAAACTGTTGCTCACCGCCTTATCCGTCCGGCGGCTGAAACAATTGATCGCGAGCGTCCAGCTCCCTCACCCGGAGGTCGTTGCCCGGATGCGGGAGGAGCGAACCATCCCAACCATGACACTGCTCTTGAACATTCTCGTCTCTGCCATCTTTACGACAGGCGTCTTGTCCGCCTTATACGCGGGCGTCTTATCTCCCGAGTACCGTCAGACGGCCGGCTATCTATCAGCGCTGATCAACGGCTTCGCCACGGTGCTGCTGGCCACCCTGATCGATCCGATCACCGCCATCTACACCGATGAAGCCATCGCTGGAACGCGTTCCGAAGAAGAGGTAAAATCGCTCGTCATGTACATGGCCTTCAGCCGTATCGCCGGAACCCTCGTTGCCCAGGCGCTGCTGCTGCCGGCGGCGACGCTCATCGTGCATTTTACCGGTCTCATCTGACGTCGCCTTAACTCTCACGCAGTTTATCCGGCGCAATAAATCCGGTTCAGCCGTTCGGCCAGTCCCGCGCTGATCCCCTGGGCCGAGTGGCTCAGTTCGCGCTTGGCCATGACCACATCCAGGTTGAGGCCGTGATGATCGTCGTTGCGCTTCTGGAGATCATCGAGCAGCAACTTGGCCGCCGCTTTTTCAATCGGCCCCTCCCGAAAAGGCGTTAGCGCCTGGATGGCCTGATGCACCCGCCGGTTGGTCCATTCCAGGTAGGCCACCCGGGCGACCAGCCCCAAGACAAAGGCGCCTTCGATGATACCCCATCCGGCCTTGTCCAGGCCGAGCACCGCTTCTCCCCCGAAAGACAGAATCAGGGGGATGAGGGCCATCACCGCGCCGGCCATCGCCCCGGCGATGATTAGATTTGACAAGCTTTTGTTCATCCCGCCGATTTCACTTCCTGTATCGCATATCCGATGATAACAATGAACCGAACACCCTCATTGTATCGAATGGAGAACCATCGCGCCAGTCGTTCCCTTCATCCGGTTTTTGCAGGCGCTCCCTTTTTTTCCTCTCCCTGCGCCTTGACTTCGGCGACGATCCAGATCAAAAGGGGCAGGAGCACCTGAAAGGGAAATGCATAGTAGGGATAGATGGCGTCGGCCCAGCTGGACATCTGTTTTGTGCTGCTGTATATATTCGACGCAAACAGGAGCGACAAAAACCCGACAGGCGTTACCAAAAACCGATACTCATTAAATCCAAAAACATGGCAAATGCCTTTGCATGCCGCCAACAGGCAGACACAGATCTTTATAAAGCCGGCCAATATGTTGATCAAAAAGATGACGACTTCCAACCGCTGCAAAAAGTCGCCGATGCTGATTTCCTGGACCGCCAAAAAACCAGGGAAGAAATTGGCGGCATACTCTTCCGGCCCGACGACGGCCATCACAGCGGTGATGCTCGTAAAAACGGCGAAAAAACCAATGAACAGCCCCATCATATACTGCTTCACCGCTGGCGCCTGTTTTGAGGACGACAGTAGCAACAAAAAAATCACCGTCTCCGCCAAGGGAAAGCTGAACAGATCAATGGCCGCCTGGAAGATCTTTTGGTGATTTTTATACAGGATCGGATACAAGCGCTGAATTTCAAATTGCGGCAATAGGAGCAAGAAGGTGAGCATGGCGGCGATGACGATCCAGGGCAGGTAGATTTCCCCCGTTCGCGCGATGACCTCTATGCCTTCTTTGACCGCCCAGATGGCCAACAGGGCGAGAAAAAACATGATGACCAGCTTCGGTGTCTCCGGGATCGCCACCACGTTGATGAATTCACCGAAATTGATGAGCACCAATCCTGATAAAGTGAAGGCGTAAAAGGCGTAGACAAAGATGATCGCCTTGCCGATGATCTTTCCAAACAGGCGCGTTGTGATTTCAAGCAGATCCATCCCCGTGTTGAGCGACAAAATGCGCCCATAGACAACGACCATGGGCAAGGCGAACAGGAGGGACAGCAAAGCGGCCATCCAAACATCCTGCTTGGCTTTGGCGCCAATCGGCAAGATCAGGCTGCTGCCGATGATGAACAAGACGATCAGGTAGACGCCTTGCTTGAAGGAAACCTGCTCCTTGCCCCTCCCCCCGCCCTGGCTCTTCATTGATGCCCCACCAGCGGCGCCAGCCCGAGCCAAGATTCCAGCACATCCGCGATACTGGGCATTGATTCCTGGAAGCCCATCAGCGCCGCCCACACAAGGCCGGGGAAGAGGAATGCCAGGTAAACAGCCAGTTCCTTCCCTCGTTTAGACCGTTTCAGATGCACAGCGTCGACCCACCCAAAGAGGATGAAGACGGTCAGGACGAAAAACCTCAATACTACTCACCGACTTTTGTAGGTTCTGACAAGAGCGCGCTGCCTTTGAGCCTGAAGTCGACGATCGTTTGAACCTCCAGATCCGGAAAGACTCGCTCCCATCCTGTCTGCTCGATGGCTTCCCATAGGTCCGGGCGCCTGTGATGAATCATCTGTCCAAAACCGAAGACATCGGTCTGATATTTCTCCTGAACCTCGCGGATCGTTTTTTGAAGCTCTCGTGCCAGTTGCTTGTTCGCTTTCTCTGTCAGTTCTTCTTTTTTCTCTAAGTCGATCACATCTTTTTCGGTCGATATCTCGGCGATATCGGCCAACGGTTCCACTGTCAATTCAATCACGGGGCGATTGCCTTCCACATGCAACGCACGCTTCGTCTTGCTCCGGTAGATTTCCAGGCTGACTTCCGTTTTCGGCCTTTCCGTGCTGACGGCGATCAAACTTCCCCTATTCATCCGGTCCCGGATAAAGAGCAAGCTCCGCGTCTCCTCGGCATCCAGGTATCCGACCAGCCGTTCCCCCCTAAACAAAGCGGTGCCTCCGATCTGGGGGACCTTATCACCGGCATTTTCCGCCGTTTGCACGAAGGGGATTGTCGCCCCGATTCCCGGCGCTTCCATGTCTTCCACGAAATCACCGACAGTGGTAGACAACAGCTTTCCCGAGTTCCCATATCTCCGCAATGTTTCCTCTAGTTGCATCGACACGGTGTCGAAGAGTTTTGACTTGGTCTTGAAAATATCGGCTGCCCTTTCGCCCCGTGTGACGAGGACCCACGTCTGTGAACGAACCTCGGCGTCGCGGTTGATCCAGTCGGTGATCTGGATCATGCCGTCTCTCGCCATTTCCTCACTGACGATGAAGGCTTTGGCATGACTCCAGTAAAGCTTTTTCCCTGACTTGGCGATCATGTTTCTGACCGCCTCAAACACGGTTTTGCCGGAGCTTTCAAAGAGTTGGGGGCGGATCCCCAGACTGCCGCCGCCTTCAGCTTTCTCCCCGGTTTTGGTGCTCATCAGTTCGACCGTCAAATGAATTTGTTCGCCCTCTTTATCAAAAGCGGCGCCAACGACGATGCCCAGATCGCGGATTTCTCTGTAGTTCCAGCATCCGGCCACCGGCAGGATGAGCACAAAACAGGCGAAAAGGAGGCCGGCGCGAACGCCCGGACTCATGGTTTCGGTCTCCCCGGATCGGCCAACCGCCGGTCATTGTGGGTGAGGAGCCTTGGGCGGTAGGTCATCCACCACCAGGGCGCGCGGATGGCCGTGTCTTTCAGGTCTTGCAAGCGGATGGACGTGATGCTGGCCAGGTACGTGACACCGAAGCTGCGGATGCCGGCCAGGTGAATGGTCAAAGCGATGACGGCGAAGATGTAACCGAAGAATCCTAGAAAAGACGAGGCAAGCAAGAAGAAGATGCTGAGCAAAAAGGCGACGCCGGGCATTTCAGGGACCATGAAGCTGGTGATCCCCGTCAAGGCCGCCACGATGACCATGGGCGCGCTGATGATCTTGGCGGTGACGGCCGCCTCACCCAAGATTAAAGCCCCGACGATGCTGACGGCTTGTCCGACCGGGGAAGGCAAGCGCACCCCCGCCTCTCGCAAAATCTGAAAAGCCGTGAGCATCAACAGCGCCTCAACCACCGTAGGAAAGGGCACGCCTTCCTTGGCGGCGGAGATGCTGAACAACAGCCGGGTCGGGATCATCTCCTGGTGGAAGGTGGTCAGGGCCACGAATATGGCAGGCGTGCTGGTCGTCAAGAAGAAACTCAGGTAACGCAGCAGCCGGTTGACGGAACTGTAAAAATAATTGTCATAGTAATCCTTGTTCGCCTGGAAGTATTCAACGAAGAGGTAGGGCAGGGTGATGACGAAGGGAGAGCCGTCGACGACGACGAGGATCCTGCCTTCCAGCAGTTTCCCCACCGCCGTATCAGGACGTTCCGTCGTGCCGAGCGTTTCAAAGGGAGAGAGCGGAGCGTCACGGATCAACTCGATGATGTATTCCGGCTCCAGGATGCCGTCCATTTGCACCTGATCGAGGCGGCGCTGGAGTTCATCGAGAAACTCTTTCCTGCTGACGCCCTCCAGATAGACGATGCAGATCTTTGTCTTCGTCCGCGTCCCGATCTCCCGATAGACCATCTTCAGGTTCGGGTTGGTCACTTTGCGCCGGATCATGACCAGATTGGTGACGATGTTCTCGATAAACCCTTCCCGGGGGCCCCGGACGACTCGTTCTGTCTCCGGTTCGCTGATGGCACGCTTCTCCCAACCCTTCGCCTCGATCAGGATGACTGCAGAGGCGCCATCAACGACCAACAGCACATTGCCGTACAAGAGCGCCTGGATGGCCGGGTTTACCTTCGTTTCTGTGGTCACGTTTCCGGCGCTGACGATTCTTTTCACGAACAGGGACAATAGTTCGTCCTCAGGGGTCTGTTGCCAGTGGAAATCTTGCAATCGCGCCAGCACATTCTCATGGATCAAATCGCTGTCCACCATACCGTCCACATAGACGGCGCAGCAGCGATGATTGTCTTGCCCGTCCAGCGTCAACGAGCGAAAGATGATCAGGTCATCGTTGGCGAGGATTTTTTTTAAGGTCCTCATGTTCTCGTCGTAGGAATGGTCGAAGGCATCCGGCGTCTGCCGTTGACCGGCAGGAGCCTGCAAAGATCGTCTTAGTCTCACCGTTCCCCTTTCATCCACCGGATGCCCCCCTTTCCCTGCTAGTGTACCCCCTGACATTGACTTTACTACGGCACTCCTTGGCATGGCCGGCCTCTTGCATAGGCTGTACTGCTGTACTGCTTTGCATACTCTTCATACATTGCTGTGCTGCAGTTCTCTTTGCATACCGCGCTCTTTTGTGTTCACATTACTCCCCTTGGCTTGCCCCTCGCTCGCCCCTTCGCGTATACTCAAATCAAGACAGTTATAACAATGTAAGGATTTTTTCGCTTGAAGATCCATGTCCGTCTGGATACTTTTTCTTGAAAGGCGGGATAGATTGTCTACCTTTCCGAATCGACCGAGAGACTCCTTGACCCTTTTGCAGTGGATCTGGCGTTCTTATTTAAAAACTGCCCTGATCCCTATCCTCACCATTGAACTCATCTTCATCGGCATTTATTTTTACTCCAATGAATGGAGCAAACGGGAAAACACCGCCGTTGTCCGCGAGATGACCGATGACGATCTGCAGCGGATCGTCCGGCAAGAGGCCGAGGTTATCGCTCAACAGACCCAGCGGATCACCCACTTGGCCGAGTTGTATCGCCAGCAGGTGGCCTTGGCCTATGATCAACCGCCGAACCTTTCTCCGGAAGACGCCGCTCGCCTCGCCTACTCGCCCGATGGCGCGTACCACACCACAAGGGGCGGCGAGGGTCAACTGGCCGTCTTTTACAGCGGTTATAGGCCCATCGGACCGGCGGAACGGGAAAAGGTCGCCCGCCTGCTCCGCCTGCAATCCCTCATGGTCGGCATCCAAAACAACGAACCGATGGCCGCCGCCATCTATCTGAACACCTTCGACTCTCTCAACATCATCTACCCCTATTTCGATGTGCTCTCCCAATACGCCCCGAAGATGAACATACCGTCCTTCAATTTCTACTATGAGGCGGATGCCGAACATAACCCGGAGCGCAAGGTTCGCTGGACCGACGCCTACCTCGATCCGGCCGGCAACGGCTGGATGGCCTCCTGCATCGCACCTGTCTATCGCAACGGGACGCTCGAAGGCGTCGTCGGCATCGATATGACCATCGACACCATCATCAAAGGTATCCTGAATCTGAACATCCCCTGGAACGGCTACGGCATGCTGATCGGCAAGGACGGATCGATCCTGGCCCTGCCCCAATCGGGCGAGGTCGACTGGAACCTCCATGAGTTGACAGCCCACCGCTATGACAACGCCGTCCAGGAAAACACCTTCAAGCCGGAACAGTTCAACCTGTACAAGCGTCCTGACAAGGCCGAACTGGCCCAGCAGGTGCAGCATAGGGATCACGGCCTGCTGCCGGTGACCTTGAACGGCCACAAAAAACTGGTCTCCTGGTCCACTGTCGCCGAAACCGGCTGGAAACTGCTCGTCCTCGTCCCGGAAGAAAACATCTATGCCAAGGCGAATGCACTCAGCGCGATTTTGTGGCGCATCGGGGCAATGATGATCGGCGGCATGGTGCTTTTCTACTCCGTCTTTTTCGCCATCCTCTACCGGCAGGCCAAGCGCGTCTCCCATGACATCTCCCAGCCGCTCATGGAAGTGAACGGTATGGTCAAGCGGATCGGCCAGGGCGAGTATGCCCAGAGGGCGCCCGCCTTCCCCGTCCACGAACTGACCGAGACGGCCGCCTTGCTGGCCCAGATGGGCCGCCAATTGGGGGATACGGCGCAGTACCTGATCCAGGCGAAGGAGGAGGCGGAACGGGCCAGCCGGGCCAAGTCGGAGTTTTTGTCCAGCATGAGCCATGAGTTGCGCACCCCCCTCAACGCCATCCTGGGCTTCTCCGACCTCCTGGACACGCAGTGCTTATCGGACGCCGACCGGGAGGGCTTGCGGGAGATCCATAAGGCCGGTCACCACCTGCTGGCGCTGATCAACGATGTCCTCGACCTGGCCCGCATCGAATCGGGCAAATTGGAACTGTCCAATGAACCCGTCTCGCTCCCCGAGACGGTCGACGAATGCTTGCACCTCATCCAACCGCTGGCGCAAAAACGAGGCATCGTTATCATCAATCAGGTCTCCGAGTCAAAGCCCTATTACCTGAAAGCCGACCTGACCCGGTTCAAGCAGGTGCTGATCAACCTGCTCTCCAACGCCGTCAAGTACAACCGGGAACAGGGACAGGTGATCATCGGCTGCCGCCTCGTGAGCGACAGCCGGCTCGCCGTCGATGTGAAAGACACCGGCTTTGGCATCGCGCCCGATCAGTTGACCAAGATCTTTGAACCCTTCCACCGCAGCCATACGAAACAGACCACCGTCGAGGGGATCGGCGTCGGGTTGACGGTGACGAAGCAACTGGTCGAGGTGATGGGCGGCAGCATCCATGTGGAGAGCGCGCCGAATCAGGGCAGCCATTTCTGGATTGAGATGCCCCTCGCGAAAACGCCGCCGGAACCCATGGTTCAGCGTGAGTATCCTGAACACAGACAAAATTCCCAACATGTAACAGGCCCGGCACAAAGGCCGTATATGAAACATACTCCTCCACCGTCGGATCCTGATCCAGACACCGGAGACGCCCCCTTGACACGCATTCTCCTGGTCGATGACAACAAAGCCAATCAAAAATTGGCTCGCATGATGCTGTTGAAGTTGGGCTATGCCGTCGACATCGTCGACAACGGCCTCGAAGCGGTGCAGGCTTTCGAGCGGGAAGCCTACGACTGCATCATCATGGATTGCCACATGCCGGTCATGGACGGCTTTGAGGCGACCCGGGAGATCCGGCGCTTGGAGGCGCAAAGGAAGACCCGGACCCCCATCGTGGCGCTGACCGCCAACGCGATGAAAGGCGACCTGGAAAGCTGCCTGCGCGCCGGCATGGACGATTATCTCAGCAAGCCCGTCTCTCCGGAGAAACTGAACACGATTCTTCGCAAGTGGATTCCTTCGTCATAGCTTTCCGCCTGGCGAAGAACGACAGGCAATTACCGGCCGTTGCCGTACCGTAATGTTCAACATGTCATAGGCGACGAACGGACAGAATGTGAGATGAATGCGATGGAGAATTCCAGGATCCTGGTCGTCGACGACAACAAAGCCAATCGCATGCTGCTCTGCGGCCTGCTCAAACAGTACACCGTCATGGAGGCCGACAGCGGAAAGTCCGCCCTGGAAAAACTCGGCGCAGCAAAGCCCGACCTCATTCTCCTCGATGTGATGATGCCGGACATGGACGGCTACACCGTGTTATCGGTGATCAAAAACAACAAAGAGACCCAGTTGATCCCCGTCGTGCTGATCACGGCGCTCCACGGCACGAGCGAGAAAATCAAATCGCTCGAAATCGGCGCCGATGATTTTATCACCAAGCCCTTTAATCCCCTGGAACTGCAGGCGCGGGTCAAGTCGCTGCTGCGGATCAAGGCGCTCCAGGACGAGTTGGAGAGCTTTCAAAACGTCGTCTTCTCCCTGGCTCAAGCCTTGGAAGCCAGGGACGATTACAGCGTCAACCACTCCAAACGAACCTCCGAATTCGCCTATCAACTGGCCCTCCGGGTGATTGACGACCCAGGGCATGCGGAATTGATCAAAACGGCCGGCCTGCTTCATGACATCGGCAAGATCGGCATCCGCGACGAGATCCTCTTCAAGCCGGGCAAGCTGACGCCGGAGGAGTTTGAGACGATCAAAAGCCACCCCGTCACGGGCGAGAAAATCTGCGCCTCCATCCAGACGCTGGCCCCCATTTTGCCTTTGATCCGGCACCACCATGAGTCCTACAACGGCCTGGGCTACCCCGACGGCCTGCGGGGAGAGGAGATCCCCCTCGGCGGGCGCATCCTGGCCATCGCCGACACCTATGACGCGCTGACGAGCGACCGCCCCTACCGCAAGGCGCTCCCGGTGGAGGAGGCGCTGCACATCCTCCGAAGGCATGCGGGGGAGCAGTGGGATCCGGCGTTGATCGCCTGTTTTTGCGGGATGATTGAGGCAAAAGGGGCATCGTGACAATAAAAAAAGCGCCATTCACGTTTCGGTGTGAATGGCGCTTTGTCGTACCCATATATGTATTTTTATTGTTTTTATGGATTATTTTACTATTAGTGGCCTCAGCAGTGAGTTTACTTATACACCAGTGGTTGCAATGGCCCAATTAAGATTTTAAATTGATAGAAAATATTTAAATGCTGCTGTTTCAAATATTCAGTTCCCTTAAACTTACAGGAGATGATATAATATTCCTGTAGTTTGGAGGGATATAAAAATGACCAAGGTAAAGAGCATAGATTCCCTGATGAAATATTTAAGGGACAAGCACCATATCTCAATTTCAGGGAGCACTCATAAAAGAAAACTTAGGAATATCGGCTATTACCACGGATATAAAGGTTACCGATTTATAAAAAACCCAAATAAGCAAATACCTTACACGGACTTCAACCAAATTCTTTCAGTTAACACATTTGACATGGAATTAAAAGCACTATTTTATCCACAGATAATGTTTATAGAGACTGCAATAAAAAACTATGTTCTTGAAGTTGTATTGAATCATGGAAAAACAGATAGTTTTGATATCATTTTTGAGACCTTACTAACTTACTACAAGGTTCACCAAGTTGGAACCACTGAGTATAAAAAAGCACTAAATAAACGATTGCAATTGAGAAATAAATTTTACAGTGCACTTGCACGTGATTATTCGTATGATAAACAAGTGGTGCAGCATTTTTATCATAGCGATCGGTATGTCCCAATTTGGGCCATTTTTGAAGTCATTAGTCTGGGTGAGTTCGGAAACTTTGTATCCTGTTTGAATCCTAATATAAAGCGGGATGTCTCTGTCTCTCTAGGGTTAAATCAATCTTTTGATTCGAATAGAAAAATGACAGAAGGTATAATATTTCTTATTAAAGATTTAAGAAACTCAATAGCTCATAACGACGTAATTTTTGACACACGTTTTAACAGTATTAACCCTAATCGTTCACTAGTTAAAGCTTTAATAAACGATACTGGCATCCCAAACATCACTTTTAATACTATCGTAGACTTTGTTATATTATTAGTATATATTCAAAAACACCTTTATATTGCAAAAACTGACTTGGCTAAGATTGTAAGTAGGTTCGAAAATTCAATAAATCATTTCAGGACACAGATACCTATATCTGTTTATAATACAATATTTTATACAGATACGCGAAATAAGCTAAATGCATTAAAGTCTTTTATAAAATCTTAATCGAAAAACTTATATTTAGAGAAAAACCTTCTCAAAGGAAACAATTTTTGGGTTCCGAGTAACAGCACCATTGTCAACCTGATGTAGATAGGCAAACCCCAATAAACGAAGGCAAATTTCAAAATAATAGAAAAAGCTCTTGCATTAATTCTCAAAAAATTGTATAGTATAATTAACGAATTGCGGTGGATGTCTTCGGACTACACCTGAAGGGATTGGATGCGTCCAATCCCTTTTCCATTTTTTATTGGCGGGAGTGGGTAGGAATCGAACCTACCGCGCCCGGGTTGGCCGCGCGCCACGTGGGTTTGAAGCCCAGGGAGGACACCAGTCCCCATTCACCCCCGAAATACATCAAGAAAAGTCTCTTCTATGCCGTTCCATTGAGCAACAAGGTATCGTCATTATAATGCATTAACAATCGCATGTCCATTCGTCGACTTTTTCATCGTAAACCATTTTCCATCGACCTCCTAGTGACAATCCCCGCCCTTTTGGGTAGAATACATTTTGCCGGAACGGTTCCGGCGACACCTGCTGGGTGCGTTGCCGATTAATGTTTTCAATCGATAAGTTTTCATTACGGGAGCTGGATCATGCCAGTCGCTGTCATGCCCGCTGAGACGGGACGGCAAACGCTGGCGGCGAGGCGCCCACTTGCGAGTGCAAGGTTGGAAAACGTGTCGGTGACGGCCTTTGTGGGTCTACATACCCATCCATGACCATCCGATCATGACGACCCAATACGGATCAAAAGAAAACCCTGAAGCGGTTCATTCGCTTCAGGGTTTTTCTGTTCCTGTGACCATATCCCAAAGTTTCGATCGGACCTCGATGTTCGGCTCGCCGCCGTTCGGGCTGACCGATTCGATGGTGTTTATCGCAGGGGGATTCGCCGCAGTGTTCTCCGAGGCGACGGCGCCGGTGCGGTCGCTGAGGCAGAGGGGCGGGTAGAGGACACACCACCAGTTGGCGCCTTGTCCACCGCCGATGACCACCCGGAGGGCTTCATACTCCCCGGCGGGGGCTTTCAGATGGCCGTAGACCTTGGCCGGGAAATGGAAGCGGCCCACCTCAGGGGTAACGATGTAGTCATAGCCGGCTTGCGTGATGACCGATGCGGCGCGGTTTTGGATCTCGTCCAGGTGCGCCTGGACCCGTTCACGCGATTCCTCGACCGAATGGCAGTCCGCCAGCAGGGGGTCGACGTAGGCTAGGATTTCGTCACGGACTTTCAGTTTGAGCGCTTGGTCTGCCGGGTCGTCCGAAGGGGCGACCACGTGCAGGCGCAACAGCGGTAACGGCGAAGCTTCATGGGCCTCCAAGTGCGGTAGATAGGAGGCCACTCCGCCACAAAAGGCAACCAGGAGGGTGAAAAGGGTCAGGAGCCGGAAGGCAGGAGAAAAGGGCGTTCGAGCCAAGCGGTTCTCCTCCTTCATGGAATGGTTCCATCCAGGAGGTAGTCTTGCCGGGTCGCGCCCTTCGATAAACATCCGATTCACTTAAAATACTGTTTCACTGTCCTTCTCACTGCCCGGCGGGAATCACCTCGACGAGGCGCAGTTCCGGTTCCGTCTCCATGATCGCCATGGGCCGCAATGCGTGCCGGTCTTTATTGATCTGCATCCGCCCGCCGGCGACTTGCCATCCGGCGCCGGCCATCTGGCGGACCAGGGCGTCGGGGTTGGCGCGGACCTCTGGGGTGCGCAGGCCGTTCAGGATCCCACGGGTGGCGTCATAGGCCCAGAGGGCCATCGGCTGGGGCAGTTCGCCGTAGCGGCCTTGATAGGCCTGAACGAAGGCGGCCGCTTCGCCGGTAGGGATGAAGTTGGGCGTTGTATAGTAGAGACGCCACTGCCAGGCTTCTTTTTCTTTGCCGGCGATCTCCTTGGCCACCGACTCCAACCCGTCGCCGCCGATGATCGGCGTCTGGAGGCCTTTCTGTCGGGCCTGCTGCAAAAAGGCCTTCCCTTCTTTTGCGTAGCCGGGAAGGTAGATCACCTCGGGGTCCGCCTGGGTCAGTTGTTTCAAGAGGCCGCTGAAATCCTGCTGTCCCCGCTGGTAGGTCAGGCTTTTGACGATCTTGCCGTCTTTGGCTTCATAGGTCTCCCGGAAGGACTTGGCCAGCGACTGGGCGTAGGCGCTCTTTTCCTCGACCACAAGGGCCGCCTTTTTGCTCCAGACGCGCGCCGCATACTGGGCCGCCGCCGTCCCCTGCTGCCGGTCGTCATAGCTCCCTTGAAGCACCTTGTCACCGAGGCTGGGCACAGAAGGCGCCGTAGCCAGGCTGATCAAGGGGACCGGCAGGCCGGCCTTGACGAGCGCCTCCGCCTTCGACGGCGTCACCGGACCGATCACGGCGGCGACGCTGTTTTTTTGCGCCTGTTCGGAGAGACCGGCCAATCCCGTACCATCACTGGCGTCAGCCGAGATGGTCTGAATGGGATGCCCTTCGATGCCTCCCTGGCTGTTCGCCTCGTCGACGGCCATCTGAATGCCTTTGAAGGCGGCCTGCCCCCAGGGGCCGACAGGACCGGACAGTTCGACCGCCACTGCCAGAACGATGGGGGATGACCCCGTTTTCGCCGTCGCCAGCGCGGCCATCGTTTTGATCCAACCGACATAGAGAAGCCCCGGGACGAGGAAGAGGAGTCCGAAGATGGTGATGATCGAACGGCGCGATAAAAAAAGCATGGGACAACCCTCCTTCTATGAATGAGGGTATGTCCCATTTCCTTGTGATATTACAGCATTTTCCATGTATTTACCATAAGGAGCGCCTTCTTGTGATCTGCGAGCGCTTGATCTGAAAGCTTGTCCTACCACAGGGAGCGCTTGTCGCCGGCGCGTCTCGTCACCCGTTCCCGGTCCAGCCACTCCAGCAGCGGCACCATGTACCGCCGGGAGCTCTTGGCGAGGTCGCGCGCCTCAGCCACGGTCAGTTCCCCTCCGTCACGTAAGGCATTGACAATTAATTGACGGAAATCAGCGAGGGCTTGGACGTGAAAGAGCAGATCATCGCCGATCTTGCGCAGCCTATCCCGCTCGACAAGGCAGTTCAGGCACTCTTCGGCGTTCTCGGCGCTTAGCCCCTCCCGGACCAGCCAGTCTCTCGCCTCCGCTGGCAAAGGCGGTTGCAGGCCGTCGCGAAGAAACCGATCCTCCAGCGCCGCCAGCAGGCGGACCATCTCCTTCGGCGGCTTGTCCTTCCGGTCGGCGAGAGCGACGGTCTTCCCATCGACCGTGATGAGACCGCGTTGCTTCCATGTCTCCAACAGGGCGCCATAGGCTTTGGCGCCCCATGCAGGAACGAGGCGGCTCTTCAGTTCCTCCTTCGGCATCCCCCGGCGCAGGGGATAGCGGCGATGATAGGCGTCCAGGTCACTGCGCAGGCTGCTTTCCAAGGTTGTGACTTGCGCTGCATTGGCGAGGTATTCAACACCATCGCCGCTCAGGAGCGAAACAGAGGCGGCGCCCGCCATCATCGCCTCCACACCGTCACGGTCAAAGCCCGGCAGGTTCGCCGCTTCCGCCGGCGTCACCGGTTGGCCCGTCCGGGCGAGGTGCTGGGCCAGCCGCTCATCCGGGCTTCCCTGTTCCAGCACAGAGAGGTGGGCGATCACATCGGGACGGTTTTTTTTCCACTTGCCCGCGACTGGTTCAATCACCTGGCCGCCGCCGACCGTGCGGGCCGGCGAGTAGGTGCGAAGGACAAAGGGATCGCCTTTGGCGACGACGACCGGTTCCTCCAATAGAATCAGGGCGAAAGCCGATTCGCCCGGTTCGATCCTTTCCCTGTCGAGGAGGGTGAGCCGCCCCAGTGTTTCCTTCGTGCCGGCATGAAAGCGGATGCGTTCCCGGTCCCGCAGCGGCTTGTCCTCTCGGTTGAGCGCCTGCAACCGGACAGTGACCCGATAGGCCGGCTGAAGGGTTCCGGGGCTGGCGAGCACGTCGCCGCGCGCCACCTGGCTGACTTCGACGCCCGACAGGTTGACGGCCACCCGCTGCCCGGCCCAGGCAGCGTCGACCTTCTCGCCATGCACCTGCAATCCCCGGATGCGCGCCGGCCGCTCGGAGGGATAGAGCGTCAAGGTATCTCCGGCGCGCAGCATCCCTGATGCCAGCGTGCCGGTGACGACGGCGCCGAATCCCTTCATCGTAAAGACGCGATCGATAGGCAGCCGGGCCGGACCGGCGAAAGGCCGGCGGGGCAAATCCCCGAGCAGGGATTCGAGCGCCCTTTTTAGTTCTGCGACCCCTCTCCCCTCGACAGCCGATACGGGCAGGATCGGTGATGCGGCCAAAGGGGTTCCGGCCAGAAATTGGCGGACATCTTCGGTGATCATGGCCAGCCACTCGTCATCGACGAGTTCTGTCTTCGTCAGCACGGTGAGGCTCCGGGGAACCTGGAGCAGTTCGATCACATCCAGGTGTTCCTTCGTCTGGGGCATCACCCCTTCATCGGCGGCGATGACCAGGATCGCCACATCCATCCCTGTGACACCGGCCACCATATGCCGGATGAAACGTTCATGGCCCGGCACATCGACGATGCCGGCCATCCGGCCGTCGCTAAGGCGCAAGGGCGCAAATCCCAACTCGATGGAGATGCCGCGTTCCTTTTCTTCTTTCAGCCGATCCGTATCGACGCCGGTCAGTGCCGCCACCAGTCGTGTTTTTCCGTGATCAATGTGACCGGCCGTTCCGATGATGGCATGAACCGGCCCTGTTGTTGACATCCCCATTCCTCCATATCCCTTTCTGACCCGGCGATATGTTCCATGACTATTATTCTATTTTCTTCATCTGTTTCTATCAACAAAACGATCACCCATGCACGCGCATAGGATAAATTATCGGTCTATGGTAAAAAATGGTTTCGATAAGGACACACGCCGGCCGATCTCCCTGATCGTCACCCAGACCACCGCCAGGATCAGGGGCAAACCCACATAACCGAAAAAAGGGTACAGGGTGGCCACCAGATCGGCGAAGGGGAGCATGGCAAAGGGACAGACGGCGAGCACCGATCCGGTCAGATTTTTTCGGAAGGCGGGTCCTTGGTCGCATTTGGCCAGACGGAGGGCGGCGCCGAAGGCGCTCCCCAGGGCGGCTGTGAACATAGCCAGCCAGAGGAGAAAGGCGTAGACCTGCCCGGTCCAGGGATGCAGCGCGCCAGCGAGAAACAGCATCGGCACCGGGTATGCGGCAATCTCGGGCACATAGCGCAGCATGGCCATCGTCAGCAGGTAGGCAAAAAAGCCGAGGAGCACCCCGCCGGCTGCAGCCCCCGTATAACCGCCCCGGCGTTGCACCTGTGGGGCCAAAGCGACGAGAACCACCAATGACATGGTGAGGTTGAAGGAGACATACAAAAAGGCGCTCAAGGCTGGTGAATCCGGCAGCAAGGCGTTGGGCTCCGCCGCCGCCGGTTGGGGATTCGCCCAGCCGGCCAGGCAGGTCAGCGCGGTCGCCGCAACGGGTGTGTCCTCGATCGAGGGCATCCAGATGACGATGGCCAGGGCGACGGCCAGGCAGATAATCGATTTTAAAGGAACCAGGATGGTGTTGACCCAGATCAAGGAATCGATTCCCCACCAGAGGGCGAGGAGGATCAGCGCCGTCGTGACGGCCACACCGGTCCAGGGCGGCCACCCCCACTGTTGGGACATGAGCGCGCCCGCGCCGGACAGCATGACCATCACCCCGACGAAGAGGGAAAAGGTGATCAGGCCGTCCATAACTTTGCCGAATTTATCTCCGAAGAGCCCGTCCAGGAGTTCTTGATAGCGGTTAAATCCCCGGCTCCGGCAGACAAAGAAAATCGCTGGACCCAATAGACCGAAGAGGAGACCCGAGAGCAACACGGCATGCAACCCTGCGGGGCCATAGCGGACAAAGAATTGGAAGATCTCCTGACCGGAGGCGAATCCGGCCCCTAAGACAGCGCCAATATACACAGAAGCCACCTGTACCTGCCATAGAGCACCCATGGTCATCCCCCATTCCATAGATAGAATGGTTTATTTTCCCTCAGCATGGGAAAGCTGTTACTAAACAGTGCGCAAAGGAGTTTGGACATGGCAGAACAACGTGACTGGCAGCGCCTGCTGGCCGGAGAAAAACAATATTTTTCGTCAAACAGCCGGCAATGCGCCCATACGCTCGGTGATGCCCTGGCTGAACTCATCCTCTACCTGGATCCTACATTGAGCCGCCCGCGCGTCGTCTTTTGCATCGGCACGGACCGTTCGACCGGCGATTGCCTGGGCCCGCTTGTCGGCACCCAACTGACGCCCCTGGCTTCTCATTACTATCATATCTACGGCACCCTCGATGATCCCATTCACGCAACCAACCTTGCCGAGAAGAAAAAAGCCATTGAAGAGACCCACCCCGGCGCCTTGATCATCGCCATCGACGCATCGCTCGGACGTATCGACCAGGTGGGACAGGTCACCCTTTCCCTCGGCGGGTTGCGCCCCGGCGCAGGCGTAAAAAAAGATCTCCCGGAAATCGGAGATCTTCACATCACCGGCATCGTCAATGTCGGCGGCTTTATGGAGTTCATGGTGCTGCAGAACACCCGGCTCTCTGAGGTGATGAAACTCTCCAACCAGATCAGCCGCGGCCTGTTGTACGGGTATTACCGGGCTGCCCGCCGCAAACCGGTGGCTTCGCTGACCTTCCAATCGTCCGCCACCGCGCTCGACGCGCAGAAGGTGGAGCCTGTCTGGCCGTGAGCGCTCTCGTAAGTCTTTCGCAAAAAAAATTTAGAGCAGGCTCCTTTTAGAGCGCGCTCTCGAGGGCTTCCTCCTCGGCATCGTCGACGGAACGCGTGGAGCGCGTTTCCGTCCGGGAACTGCCGTGGAAGACAGCGCCTTCATCGATGATCAGGCTGGTGGCCATCAGGTCGCCGTAGAGCCTTCCCGTTGAGGCGATTTCCAGGCGTCCGGAAGCGTCAATGTTCCCATGGACCGTTCCGGCGATGATGACGTTGCGTCCTTCCACCGTCGCTTCGACACGACCGGTTTCCCCGATGATAACATCACTTTTCCCGACAATTTCGCCACTGAACTGGCCGTCAATGCGGACCGTTCCAGTGGCTTTTAATGTGCCGGTGATCAGGGATTCCTTGCCAATGACCGTATCGATGCGATCAACAGCAGTCTGGTTTGATTCTTTTTTCCGGCCGAACATGGGCCATTCGCCTCCTTCACCCTGCCTCATCGAACAGGCAGGCTTTTTTCGGATTGCTGCTCTATGGAGATCGATGGGGTTGATTGCTGTCAATGCAGAAGATAGCGTTCCGGATCCTGCAGTTTCCCCTGGTGGTAGACCATAAAGTGCAGATGCGGTCCGGTGCTTCGTCCGCTGTTTCCCACATTGCCCAGCATGTCGCCCCGTTCCAATTCCTGATTGACTTTCACGGTGATCGCGGAAAGGTGGCAATAGGCTGTTTGAAATCCATGACCATGGTTGATTTCCACGACCCGGCCCAAGCCTGGCTTCCATCCAGTGAAAACGACGGCGCCTTTTGCCGCCGCGCGAACGGGCGTACCGTAAGAGGCGGCCAAATCCAACCCGGAATGAAACTCCGTCTTGGTGCCAAAGGGGGAACGCCGGTTACCAAAGGGAGAACTGACGGTTCCTCGCACCGGATAGGTTGAGGGGACAGAGGCCAGGTAGGCGAGCCGGTCTGTCACCTCTTTGTTCAGTTGCTGCAGTTGTTTTTCTTGCCCTTCTAACTCAGAATCCATTTGCCGGATCGTGACGGACAAAAGACGCAGCTGATCCTGTTCAGCGCTGAATAGTTGCCTGACTGCAGCGCTCATGCTTGTCCGTTGTTGGGTGTTGCTGCCGGATCGGGAAGGGATCGATCGAAAAGCCTGCAGTTCCTTTTTTCCCGGTTCATTGACAGCAGAGCTTTGTTCCGGAATCTGGGAGGGCGCCTCCCCTTCTTCTTCCGCAATGCCATCGGGGCCGCCATCGATGCCGACCATGCGCCGGATCTGCCTGTCCAACTCTTTCACCCTGGTCAGTTTGTCTTGGACGGTGACGGAAAAGTCCTTTAATTCTTGGATTTGCTTGGCCTGCTCCTGATTGACTGATTTTAACCGCTGCAACTCGCCTAACTGAAACAGGACGTAAATGGATAGGGTGACGATGACAAGCAAGAAACCACCGGCCACGGCGCCGCCGATCAGCAAGTGCCGGATACGTTCCGGCGATAGATTGATACTCCACGTTTTTTGACCCGAACCCGGAGCAAGGATGATCGTATAGGGTTGTTGACGCGCGCGACGCGGTGATTCCTCTTTTGGGATGGGGCTCACCCCGCTTTTGAAGTCCCTGATTAACTTAAAAACACTTCGGTTAAGGTACATATTTTTCCTGCTACGCGCTAGGAAAATGTCGGAATTATTTATTTTCCAGACCTGAAAGGGCTTTCACGATAGCCTCTTCTTCTTCATTAGACAATAAGTACGTCGATTTTGCGTTTTGTATGGGCTTGGCATACACTTGGGACAGTTCGCGCCCATAGAGGCTGCTGATCACAACACCGTTTCGTTGGTCATTGAGCATGGCGACTGCAAAGCTCTGATCGGATCCGACGTTTTCGAATGCGTTAAACCGGACAACGCCCACATGGCGGACTGTCTCCTTGCTGATCGCCTCCAGTTGGGAAATGGAACGCTCCATCGCTTCGATCCGCTGAAGCAACGCTTTGGACAGTTCCATATTTTCCAGAAGCAACGCTTCAAGGTTTTCTCCTTCTTGCCCTCTCATTAAGGTCTGATACATGCGGGTGATCTTTTGCGATTTCACCAGGACGATCAAGCCAATCACCATCATCGAGATGGTCAGTCCAAGACAGAGAAGCGTCAAGCCGGCGATATTTTCATTCGCCCATACGATAATTCCCGGCATTACAAATTACCCCCCTTCGCCCGTCATTTATTTTCCACGTATCCGCCCTATTTCCTCTACTATGTCTACATTTTTCCGCATTTCATGGGCAGCTTGGGCGTTTCTTGTGGAAAAGCGCGAAGGCATGGGTAGCCGCGATTCTTACACAAGTATTCCCAAGAACGATAAATCTTACGCCTGATGATGAATTCGTCCTTTTCTGTAAATAAACGAGTCCACCCTAACGGCTGCATCCGCGAGCATCCACTGGCCATGTTTCCAGAATGGTTCCCCCTTCATCGATGACCGCCACCTCGTCCGCAAGATTGACGACCGGGCAGGCGTGGTTGGGGATGAGGGTTATCGTTGCGCCCAGGGGGAGTTCGGGACTGTTGGGTGCAGTTCGTTCCAGCACCCCGTGTTCTTCCGACAGGCGGGTCAGCTTCCAGCCTGGAACCGTCAGCATGCCGTAACCCACATCGGCCTGGTTCCCGTGAGCCCCCTGATCCAGCGCCAGCACCTTGGCGCCGGCATCAATGATTCGTCGGTTCGCCTCCGGGCGGGAGACGACCGTGGTCACTACGCGCAAGGCGCATTCCGCCAGCTGCGCCACGCCCAAGCGAACCTGGGTGGCATCGTTAAAGACATAGTTTCCGGGGCGCACCTCTGTCACGCCTGGCGTATCAAGGTTAAATTCCACTGACGGCGTAGAGCCCACGGAGATCTCGGGAATGCGGATTCCTTCTCCATCCATCTCTTCGGCCAGGCTGAGCAGCACCGCCCCCTCTTCCCGGCCTATCCGCTCTCGTTCGGACATTGACGCAGCCCCGTAGACATGACCGGCATGGGTCAGGAGGCCGCGAAAATGGATCTGCGGACAGGCGGCGACGGCGCGGATCAATGCTTTGAGTCGTTCTCCCGGGGGATACCCGACGCGACGCAGCCCGCTGTCGACTTTTACGTAGAGGTCAACGGGCCGTCCCCGGCGGATCGCCTGAGCGCGCCATGCTTCCAGCAGTTCTTCCGTATCGACGATGGTCGCCATCGTCGACTCTTCCGCCATCCGGAAGTAGGCGTCCCATTTGGCTTCCCCCCAAAGGGGAAAGGCGACAAGGATATCCTTGAACCCACCATTGATGAGCACCTGCGCTTCCGAGAGCTTGGCAACGGTAAAGCCGACAGCGCCCTTCGCCTGCTGCATGCGAGCGACGGGAAGCAACTTGTGGGCTTTAAAATGGGGCCTCAGTTTTACGCTTTTTTCCTGGCATTTTTTTGCCATCCTTTCGATATTGGCGATCAACTGGGCTTGCCGGATGGCGACCAGCGGGGTCCAGCCGTATGTCATAGGATCCATTTCCCTTCCTCCTACGGCATCAGCCGGGCGGAAAAAGCCCCGCCCCGATGATGGCAAAGAGAATCCCTGGCAATAGGTTGCCCACTCGCAATTGGGTAACACCGAGTATGTTCGTTCCGATGCCTGTGATCAGCAACCCGCCCACGGCTGTCATTTCGGCGATCATCCCTTGCTGGAGGAAGGGTTGGATCAGGGAGGCGGTCATGGTAATGGCGCCTTGATAGATGAAGAGGGGAAGCGATGAGAGGGCGACGCCGATTCCCAGTGTAGACGCCAAGATGATGGAGGTGATCCCGTCGAGCATCGCTTTGACAAAGAGCACCGATGCGTCCCCGGTCAGTCCATCCTGGAGGGATCCCATGATGGCCATGGCGCCGACACAGTAGATCAGGCTGGCTGTGACAAACGCCTTGGCCACATCTCCGTGGTTGGTACCCACCTTGCTCTCCAACCACTGGCCGAAGCGTTCCAATTTGGCTTCAATGCCTACAGCCTCGCCAAGGATGCCGCCGAGGACAAGCGAGGCGACGACGATCAAAGGGTTTTTTGACTGCAGCGCCATTTGAATGCCGATCAGACAGACTGACAAGCCTATCCCCTGCATGACTGTCACTTTGAAACGTTCGGATATCGCCTTTTGAAACACGGCGCCCACAATTGCGCCGCCGATGACCGCCACTGTGTTGACAATCGTTCCGATCATATTATTTTGCCTCATTCACCACTTGGGTGATCGAAGCCAATACCTCCTTGATTTCCGCTTCAGTCGTAAAAATCCCAGGGCTGAGCCGGACTGTCCCAGTCGTAAAGGTGCCGCTTTTCCGGTGAGCTACCGGGGCGCAATGCAGTCCCGTCCGCACGGCGATATTGAAAGCTTTGTCTAGCAAAAAGCCCATTTCCGTAGATTCCATGCCGTCGACTGTGAAGGAGAGGACTGCGGCCCGCGTCTCTTCAACAGGTGGTCCGATCAGCCTTACGCCTTCTAATTCGGAGAGACCCTGCATCAGCAATTTGATGAGCCTTGTCTCATGGTCTTCAATCTTTTCTCGCCCGATTTGATGGATATACTCGATACCGGCGGCCAGACCGGCGATTCCTGGTGTATTGGGCGTGCCGCTTTCATAACGGTCGGGCAAGCACAAGGGCTGCGCTTCCGACTCACTTTGGCTTCCTGTCCCGCCGTACCGCAAGGGTTCCAATTCAATGCCGGGCATGATGCAGAGGCCGCCCGTTCCTTGGGGACCCAATAATCCCTTATGGCCGGGAAAGGCCAGCAGGTCGATTCCCCAGGATGCCATGGAAATGGGAAATACACCTGCCGTCTGAGCAGCGTCGACAATGACGAGCAGGCCGAGCGCTTTGGCGGCCTTGGCGATGGCCTCCAGATCCTGCAGCGCCCCGGTGACATTGGAGGCATGATTCAGAATCAAGGCTTTCGTATTGGTCTTCCGGTTTTTTTTCAGTTCCTCGGGACCTATCCTGCCATACTCGTCACCATCGAGGTAGGTCACTTCTACGCCTCTGCCCTGGAGGATCCATAAAGGACGCACGACGGCATTATGTTCCAACCGTGTGGTCAGCACATGGTCACCGGGTTTGATCAAACCGAAGATGGCCAGGTTGAGGGCATCGGTTGCGTTTAGGGTAAAGACCACCCGCAGCGGGTCAGGTAATTGAAACAGACGGGCAATAGCCACCCTTGTGTTGTAGATGGCCCTTCCCGCGTCGATGGCCATCTGGTGACCGGCCCGTCCCGGATTTGCACCGATGTTTTTTCCGACATGCATCACCGCCTCCCAGACTGAATCTGGTTTCGGCCAAGAGGTAGCTGCATTGTCCAGATAGATCAACGAAGGTTCAACCCCTCTCGAAGGTCTAGTTATGTTTCACGTGAAACATCAAGCCCATATCCCACATTGATGTTTCACGCAAATCATCGGTCGCACATGTTACGTCAGTGTTTCACGTGAAACATCCACGTATCACTGGCGTGAAGTGATTCATGGATATCATTTTATCGTAGATCTCAGGTTCTTGTATCACATGAAACATCCAGCGTATATCCCGCATTCGCGTTTCAAATGAATTATCCGTCGCCAATCCAACCTTAATGTTTCACGTGAAACACAGGAGGCTGCATTACGATACTTCATTGCCTAACAAGAAATCACAAAGGCGCTGTAACTCGTCAGAACTAAAAAAACTAAGTTCAATAAAACCCGTTGAACCATTGGACCGGATGCGCACTTGCGTCTGCAAAATAGATCGCAGCCGTTCCTCCATGGCGGATATCTCGGGATTCACAGTGAGCGGCGCAGCTTTTAACCGGGGTTTTTCTGTAACCGGCGCAGAACTGATCTGCATATGAGCCTTACTGTTATCAATATTCTCCGCGCCCGGTTCGTCGACAATGAACGCTTTTTCAGCGTCTTGATTCCGCTGGCGAACCTCTTCCTCCATCCTGCGAACAGACCAGTTCTCTTCCGCTGCCTTCAAGGCGAAAGTCTCCTGCACCGATTCGTCATCGATGGCGACGATCACCTTAGCGTGGCCGGCAGTCAGTTTTCCCGTCGACACCATCGCTTGCACAGGCGCAGGCAAAGACAGTAGACGAAGTGCATTCGCAATATAAGAACGGCTCTTACCGACACGTTTGGCCATTTGCTCCTGCGTCATTTGATGATCATCCATTAGTGAGCGAAAAGCCTGGGCCTCCTCGATAGGGTTCAAATTTTCCCGTTGTATGTTTTCGATTAATGCGACCTCTGCGACAGTCTTTTCATCCCAATCACGTATAATGACCGGAACTTTCGTCAAACCCAACTGTCGACAGGCCCTCCACCGCCGTTCTCCCACGATCAACTGATAGTGATCTTTGCCTAGTGGCCGTACGACAAGCGGTTGAATGACACCATGCTCAGCGATGGAACGGGCCAATTCTTCTAACGCCTCATGATCGAAGTGTTTCCTCGGCTGATCCCGGTTCGGTTCGATGTGATTCAGATCAATCTCAGTCGCGCTCTGGATATCTTTTGGCGATTCCTCATTTGTAGTGATACCCGGGATCAGCGCCTCTAAACCCTTGCCAAGGCCCCTTCCCATCCCTTTTTTAACCACGTTCCAACACTTCCTTCGCCAATTCCCGATAGACCTCAGCGCCGCGTGAACGGGTATCATACACGATAATAGGCTGACCATGGCTGGGAGCCTCACTCAGGCGAACATTTCTCGGGATGATTGTTTTGAATACCTTATCATGAAAATGATTTTTTACTTCGTCGACCACTTGGATGGCGAGATTCGTGCGCGCGTCAAACATGGTCAACAAAACGCCCAGAATAGTAAGTTCACTGTTGAGGTGCTTCTGTACGAGTTTAATCGTGCTCATCAACTGCCCCAGCCCTTCTAGGGCATAATACTCGCACTGTATGGGAATCAGCAGTTGATCAGCAGCAGTGAGTGAATTCAAGGTCAGCAAACCGAGGGATGGAGGGCAATCGATGATGATATAATCAAATCGATTCCGCAAAGGATCGAGGGCTCGTTTTAATTTCACTTCGCGAGAGATGGCGGAGACCAACTCGATTTCCGCCCCGGCCAATTGAATCGTAGCTGGCAGAACAAAAAACCGATCCCAATCCGTTTTCGTCAATATCGAATCCGACGGTGCGCCGTTGATCAGCACATCATAGATACAATGACGGACACGCAGCTTATCAATCCCGGATCCACTCGTGGCATTACCTTGTGGATCCATATCGACCAACAGCACCTTTTTGCCAAGCTCAGCCAGACAGGCGCTTAGGTTAACGGCAGTCGTGGTCTTTGCGACGCCACCTTTTTGATTGGCTACGGCGATAACTTGAGCCAACTATTCCACCACCTTTGTCATTCGCCTTACTCGACGTATTCATTTCAACACGAGAAAGCACAAGTCCTTCACAGGTCGAAGCATAAAAAGTGTGTCCACCTTAGAAAAATACGGACCCTGTGAAACATGAAAAAAGAGGCCAACGTTGAGTTGACCCCCCCTTCAAAGGGCATCACCTTATTCCATTCGTTTCAAAGCCATATAGGGCAAAATAAAAGGGGAACATGTTTTCGTTTTTTTAACAAAATCCATTGTTTCACGTAGAACACTTCTTACGGCTTCGAATTCTATTACGTGAAACATTTTGCTGAGCCACTCCATATTGTTTCACGTGAAACATTTTATCAAACCACTTCAGGTTGTTTCTCATGAAACATTCCAAAACCGCTCCGTGTTGTTTGACGTAAAACACTCCCGAACCGCTCCAAGTTGTTTCACGTGAAACATTTTACCGAATCACTTCATATTGTTTCACGTGAAACATCATTTGAGGCCTATCTTCTGCCGAACGAGCCACTCTTACAGCAAAGGTTTACGATTGGGAATTCCGGCTTTTCGTGGATATGCCGCATTTGTGGGCTTCTGCTTGCGGACAATAATCAGCGTACGCCGATCTCCCGAAAGCGGTAAAGCGATCGACTTAACCTGTTCAAGCTCACCGCCGAGCAAACGCAATGCCGTTTTAGCTTCCTCCACCTCGGCAGGGCCGTCAGGTCCTTTTAAGGCGATAAAACTTCCCCCCAAGGTAACAAAAGGAAGACACAATTCCAGAAGTACAGGAAGCCGAGCGACAGCGCGACTGAAGACGATCGAGTACTTATCTCGCAATAGCAGGTTGCGAGCGCTATCCTCCGCCCGGCCGTGAAGAACCTGCACATTCGTCAATCCTAATCTCTCCGTCGTTTCACTTAAAAAACGGCATCGCTTTTGCAGTGAATCGAGAAGCGTGACCCGCCATTGCGGCCTGATCAAAGAAAGTGGCAAGCCGGGAAACCCTGCGCCTGTCCCCACATCGATTACAGAGATAGGCGCATCCGATAGGTTCAATAATAACGGACTCAAAGAATCGACGAAATGCTTTTCCGCCACACCATCCGGATCGGTGATTGCTGTAAGGTTCAAATGGGCATTCGTTGCCAGCATCACCTCGGCATAGACTGTACACCGGTCGATCAATTCCGGCGAAACGGCGATCCCCCAATCTTGAAGACCCTTTTGTACCTGCTGACGGAAGCGAAGAACCTGTTCGCTATCCCACTGGGTGAACTTGACTGTTTCCTTCGTTTCAATCAATCGATAGTTCCCCCATCCCCCGGCGCAAGACGGCGCCGTTGCTCCAAGTAAACCAACAAGATGGAGATATCCGCAGGACTTACCCCGGAGATACGCGAGGCTTGTCCAATGGAAACAGGCTTTCTGGCGATCAATTTCTGCCGCCCCTCATTCGATAGACCGTGAATCAGTCTGTAATCGAGATCGGCGGGAAGTCGCTTGTTTTCCAACTTATTAAACCGGTCCACCTGGGCTTGCTGCTTTACCAGATAACCTTCAAACTTGGCTGATATCTCAACCTGTTCGGCAACCTCGGGATCGGTCGAATGATCGTTCTCCCCGTCATTGATCAAAGGCGCAAGATCATTATACGTCAATTCAGGACGTCGCAGCAGATCATAGAGGGAAACACCTTTCGTCAACGGTGCGCTCTGTTTTTCATCCAAGATCGCTTGCATTTGCGCGTTTCCCGGTGTCACAAAGAAAGATTTCCAGCGGGAGATCTCATGTTCGAGGCTTTGCATTTTTTCACGAAAACGCCGGTAACGCCGATCATCGACCAGACCGATGGAACGACCGATTTCCGTCAGCCGCTGATCCGCATTGTCCTGGCGCAGCAACAACCTGTACTCGGCGCGAGACGTGAGCATCCGGTACGGTTCATTGGTGCCCTTCGTAACCAGATCATCGATGAGCACCCCGATATAGGCATCGGAACGCTTCAAAACAACCGGTTCCTCGCCCATTATCAAGCGAGCAGCGTTGATCCCGGCCATCAATCCCTGAGCGGCTGCCTCTTCATATCCGGAAGTGCCATTAATCTGACCGGCCGTGAAGAGACCGCCGATCTCATGATGTTCGAGGGATAGACGCAATTGTGTCGGGTCCACATAATCATATTCGATCGCGTAACCGGGACGGATAATCTTAACATCCTTCATGCCGATGAGGGAACGAAGCATGGCCACCTGGACATCCTCCGGAAGGCTTGTCGACATCCCTTGCACATACATCTCATGGGTGCCTTCCCCTTCCGGTTCGACAAAAACCTGATGGCCTTTCTTATCGGCAAAGCGGACAACCTTGTCCTCAATAGACGGGCAGTAACGCGGGCCGGTGCCCTCGATCACCCCAGCATAGAGAGGGGACCGGTGCAGGTTGTCGCGGATGATCTGATGCGTTTCCTCTGTCGTATAGGTCAGCCAGCAAGAGATCTGTTTGCGCTCGATCCGCGGCGATAGAAAAGAGAAGTTCAGCGGTTCCCGGTCGCCAGGCTGCTCCACCATTTGGCTGAAGTCGACGGTGCGGCCATCGACCCGGGCCGGTGTGCCCGTCTTAAACCGACCGAGCCGGACACCGATTTCTCGAAGGGACGCAGCCAAACCGACGGAAGAGAAATAACCATTGGGACCACCGGGGTAGTGCAAGTCGCCAATGATGATCCGACCCCTGAGGTATGTACCGGTTGTGATGACCACGGCAGGCGCAGCAAAAAAAGCGCCCGTGTCCGTACGAATCCCGCGCACACGTCCCTGCTCCACGACGACCGATTCCACCATCGCCTGTCGCACATCAAGATTCTCCTGGTGTTCGAGGACGTGGATCATCTCCCGTTGATAACGCTTTTTATCAGCCTGTGCGCGCAATGCATGGACTGCCGGACCCTTGCCTGTATTTAACAGCCGGATCTGGATGCAGGTCTCATCAATGGTCATTCCCATCTGGCCACCCAGGGCATCGATCTCCCGAACGAGATGTCCCTTCGCCGGACCGCCGATTGCCGGGTTGCAAGGCATCAGGGCCACATTGTCCCAACTGATCGTCAGAATCAGCGTCTTCGCTCCGAGGCGGGCGGAGGCCATAGCCGCTTCACATCCGGCGTGTCCTGCGCCGATGACGATCACATCATATTTTCCAGCTGCATACTCCATCATGTTTCCACCCTCATTCCGTCGATAACCGTGCCATCGAAAAAACTATTTGCCGATGCAAAAAGACGAAAAAATTTTATCGAGAATATCTTCACCGACCGTATCACCGGTGATCTCACCCAGTGCCTCCCAGGCGGCTTTCAGATCGATCGTCAAAAAGTCGGGGCTGGCGCCGTCATCAACCGCTTTTAATGCTTGCCGCACAAGATCGTCGGCCCGTTCCAAGGCCTCGCGATGCCGCGCCTGGGTGACCAGCGCCAGCCGTCCCCCGTCAGGTGAAAAACCCACGCCGTCTTCCCCATAGACCATTCGACGGATCAATTCCGCCAATTCCTTTAGACCCCAACCCTCTTTGGCGGACACAGATATGATCGGCATCTCTCCCACAAGAGAATGCAGACGTTTCTCATCGAGACGCCGGACGGCAATATCACTTTTATTCACCAAGACGACCGCCGGACGACCAGCGAGAGACAGGAGCAGCGTTTCATCCTCTGCCATCAACGAATCAGAACCATCGAGGACGACCAGCGCCAGATCCGCTTTTTCCAAATACTCGCGGGTCTTCTCAACGCCGATCCGCTCCACCACATCCTCTGTCTCGCGGATGCCGGCCGTATCGACGATTCGCAAAGGGATGCCCCCCAGATCGATATACTCCTCGATCGCATCGCGCGTTGTCCCCGGGATCTCCGTAACAATCGCCCGCTGTTCATCGAGGAGCGCATTCATCAGGCTAGATTTTCCCACATTGGGACGACCGACGATCACTGTGCGCCAACCTTCCCGAAGTACGCGTCCGGTCCGGGAACGTTCCAACAAGTCGCAGATCTGACGCTGAATCTTAACCAAATCACTGCGGATCCGATCGTTCCCGAGATCCGGCAGGTCTTCTTCCGGAAAATCGATCATCGCCTCCAGATGCGCCAAAAGGGCCAGTAGATCATCGCGGACTTTTCCGATCCGGCGCGACAACTGCCCTTCCAATTGCGAAACGGCGGCGCCAAGCCCGTCACGAGTCTTGGCGCGGATCACTTCAATGATCGCCTCCGCCTGGGCCAGATCGAGGCGCCCGCCCAGAAAAGCGCGACGAGTAAACTCCCCCGGGTCAGCCAATCGGGCGCCCGCTCGCAAAACGGCGCCCAAGGTCTCCCTCACCGGCACCGACCCGCCGTGACAGTGAAACTCGACGATGTCCTCTGTCGTAAAGGTGCGCGGGGCAACCATCCAGGCGACAAGGGCTTCATCGATCACACGATGGTCATCAGGGTGGATGATCGTACCCAGATGCAGCGAATGGGTAGCCCAGTCATCGACACCACGCCCGTAGCGTGGACGGAAAACTGCCTTGATCACATCCCGGGCGCCGGGACCGCTGACCCGAACGATCCCGATCCCGCCTTCTCCCGGTGGAGTGGCCACTGCCGCAATTGTGTCGCCGACCATCGAAACATCCTCTCCCAATACAGGAAAAAAAGCGCCTAAGCGCTTTTTTATTCTCCCCTGTGATTTTACGGTTCATACCCCGCAGGATATTCAGTTATCATCCTGTTCATTTTTACTCTTTCACGGTGTCATCGCCAACCGAGTAGAGGCGTGGACGGGGCTTGCCAAACCGTTGGTCTGCCACATTGCGCAGTTCCCGGTTATCCGCACGGTTTTCGGCACGAATGTCCGACCGATTCTCCCGTACAGCGCTGATCTCCCGTTGCTCCCGGTTCTCCCGATTGTCATGATGATCCCGACTATCGCGTTGTTCCCGGTTCTCCGGCCGAACAGCGCGGGGACGACGGTTATCCCCCCAGCGTGGCGCGCCGAAACCTTCTGTCCGCGGTCGTTTGGCGTCCATTTTTGGACCGATCACCACTTTGCGGAAAGGCTCTTCCCCTTCTGAGTAGGTGACAACACGGGGATCCCCTTGCAAGGTCGTGTGAATAATCCGCCGTTCCTGCGGGCTCATCGGCTCAAGGACGACCTTGACGCCGGTTCGTTTCACTTTTTCTGAAAGGCGTTTGGCCAACCGGACCAGCGTCTCTTCCCGCCGTTGCCGGTAATTTTCCACATCCAGCAGGATCCGAACCCGTTCCGGACCCTGGCGATTGACAGCCAGATTGACCAAGTACTGCAGCGAATCGAGGGTATCGCCGCGACGACCGATCAGGATGCCCAGATCGTCGCCGGAAAAACCGATAAATAAGGTGGAATCGCGCCATTCCGGCTTGATTTCCGCTTGAATCCCCATGACACGAAAGATGTCCTGAATAAAACGGATGGCGTCGCGCATCGGATCGGGCTTGACCGTGATCCGGACACGGGCGGGACGGGTTCCGATCAGACCCAGAAAACCCTTCGAAGGCTCCTCCAGGACGAGGACCTCCACATCCTTCTCTTCCAGTTTCAATTCCGTAAGGGCGGCGCGGAGGGCTTCCTCCACCGTTTTTGCGGTTTTTTCCAATACTATCGGTTGGGACATTACGCGGTACCTTCCTTCCGAACATTCAGACTGCGGTTCATATAGAGCTGCTGAAGGATACCGACCGTGTTGAAGGTCACCCAATAGAGAGACAAACCAGCGGCAAAACTATGGGCCATCCAACCGATCAACAACGGCATGGAATACATCATGATCTTCTGCGTTTGTTCTGCCTGTGCATTGCCGCCGGAAGAGGAGGGCGTCACCTTCATTTGAAGATAAGTCGTAGCAGCGGCCAACAGAGGCAAGATATAAACGGGATCGGGATGCGAAAGGTTCGGGATCCAAAGGAAAGTGGCGTGAGCTTCATTCAGATAAGGAAAACTCGTCAAGCCGTTATAGAAAGCGATGAGAATCGGAAACTGGATCAACAGGGGCAGACAACCGCTCAGGGGATTAACGCCATGTTCCTTATAGAGTTGCATCATCGCTTCCTGAGCCTTCTGCGGATCTTTTTTATACTTCTCCTGGAGCGCCTTCTGTTTCGGCGCCAATTCCGCCATAGCCCTCATCGATTTCATCTGTTTGGCTGACAACGGATACAGGAGCATTTTAATCACGATCGTAATCAAGATGATCGCCAGGCCGTAACTCGGTAGACCGATCTGTTGGGTGAGGGTGTAGAAAAAGTTGATCATCGAGGAAAATGCGTCAACTAGCATTTGCCACAAGGCAAGCACTCCTCCTTACTTATGTACCGACTCAAGGCGATCATGGGGGATCATATCCCCCAGGGTGAAAGGGATGACAGCGCAACAACCGTCCGACGGCCTTCCACAGCCCCCGGATCACCCCATACTTCTCCAAGACCAAGATGGCATACTCGGAGCAGGTAGGCGCAAACCGGCAGGAGGGTCCCCTAAGCGGCGAAAGATAGAGGCGATACCACCGGATCGGAACGATGAATACATCGACAATCCGCATGTCATCCCCCCAGCCCCAGTTTGGCCCGTTTGAAGAGTTTGATTACATCTTGTTCGACTAGGCGAAAAGGAATTCCTTTTATTTTTGACCGGGCGATCAAAATTATGTCACTGCCGTCATCAGCACGGAGGCCGTGGCGGCGGCAGATCTCCCGCAGCATGCGTTTCACCCGGTTGCGCACATTCGCCTTGCCCACCTTGCTGGAGACAGAAAAACCGAAGCGACGGCGGGAAGGGGTGTCCGGGAGGCGAGGCTGGAACCGGTACAACACCACATACTGGCCGCCGTAGGATTTTCCGCGCTTATAAACCTTTTGAAAATCCTCATTGCGACGCAAGCGATAATGTCGCGCCAGCATCAGCGTTCACCCCCCGGAAAACAAAAGAAGGCCCCCGAAGCGGCCTTAAGCACTGAGTTTTTTCCTTCCTTTTGCACGACGCCGTTTGAGGACGTTGCGTCCGTTCGGCGTGCTCATCCGGCTCAAGAAACCGTGAACGCGTTTATGTTTCCGATTTTTCGGCTGATAGGTGCGCTTCAATGTCTACACCTCCTTATAATTGCCCAGATTTTTTGAATCTATCCGCGAAGTCAAAAGCCACGTATCCTGGCGGCTCGCGAGAACAAACAACTACAATTATAGGGACCATCGCAAGGAAAGTCAAGAAAAAGAACATGATCGGGACATAGGTCATTTTTTGAGTTATCCCCTTGTGGATAACTTCGACGCAGGTTACAATTGGGGATGAATATTATCCACAGGTGGATAACTCGGAAAGGTTGACTTTTATCCCAAGAGTGATCCACAGACTGTGGATAATTTGTGCGGTAACAGGCCTTTCATCAACACCTTCGACGGGCGGCGAAGGCTTTTTTTCTCCCTGCATCGCCTTTTCCCCAAAAAAACTCGTCCACACCGGCCGAACCTGTGGACAATCGCGGGCGCTGTCCGCGTTTCTACATATATACTATCTCTCCACAGCGCGTGAATATCCGTTCGAAAACAGGGGATAACCGTATCCCCGCTTGTGAAAATGTTCAAACTGGGGGTAGCCTGTGATGACTTCACAGTTTGCCGGTCTATGGCAACAATCTTTGGAGATATTGAAACAAGAACTGAAACCGGCCAGTTTTGACACATGGTTGAAAAACACGCAACTGGTGACGATGCAAAACGGAGAGGCCCATATCGGCGTACCCAATGATCTGGCCCGCGACTGGCTGGAAAACAGATACGCCACCCTGGTGAAAAACGCCCTCTCCGTTGTCCTCGGCGAATCGGTGGAAGTCCGGTTTTTTACACCGAGCGCCGATTCGCGCCGTTCCGAACATTCCCGCCGTCCTGTAGCAGCCGAAGAGAGCAGCCCGCCGCTGTTAAATCCCAAGTACACCTTCGACACCTTCGTGGTGGGCAACTCCAACCGCTTCGCTCATGCTGCTGCGCTGGCCGTCGCCGAAGCGCCGGCCAAAGCCTACAACCCCCTCTTCGTCTATGGGGGCGTCGGTTTGGGGAAAACTCACCTGATGCAGGCCATCGGCCATTTTGTCATTGACCAGCGTCCCCAATCCAGGGTTGTCTACGTGTCGTCCGAAAAATTCACCAATGAGTTGATCAACGCCATCCGCGACGACAAGACGGTGGAGTTTCGCAACCGCTACCGCAACATCGACGTGCTGTTGATCGATGATATTCAATTCCTGGCTGGCAAAGAACGGACCCAGGAAGAGTTTTTCCACACCTTCAACGCCCTTCATGAGTCGAGCAAGCAGATCATCATCTCCTCGGACCGGCCGCCAAAAGAGATCCCCACCTTGGAAGACCGGCTGCGGAGCCGATTCGAATGGGGTTTGATCACCGACATCAACCCGCCCGACCTGGAGACGCGGATCGCCATCCTGCGCAAAAAAGCGATCCTGGAAAACCTGGATGTGCCCAATGAAGTCATGGTCTTTATTGCCAACATCATTCAATCCAACATCCGCGAGTTGGAGGGCGCCTTGAACCGGGTCATCGCCTTTGCCAACTTAAGCGGCAAGTCCCTCACATCGGATGTGGCCGAAGAGGCCTTAAAAAACATCATCCCCTCTCACCGGGCCAAGGTGATCACCATCGCGCTCATTCAAGAGGTCGTGGCTGAGCACTACAATATGCGAGTGGAAGATTTCAAAGCGAAAAAACGAACCCGTGATGTGGCCTTCCCGCGGCAGATCGCCATGTACCTCTCTCGGGAGATGATCGACGTGTCTCTCCCGAAGATTGGCGAAGAATTTGGCGGCCGGGACCACACCACCGTCATCCACGCCCATGAAAAAATTACGAAAGATATCGAAAAGGATCCCCAACTGGAAATGACGATTCAAGTTTTAAAAGAAAAAATCCAGAGGGCTTAAAAGTTATCCCCGGACTTACCCACTTATCCCCAGAGTTATCCACACCCTGTTTTGAGCGAAACCGTGGCGATCAGCCACTTTTCCACATATCCCGCCTGATTACTATGACTACGGTATATAAAAAGGGTAAAAAGGCGCCAACCAAGGAGGTTTCCAGGCCATGGAGTTTTCCTGTTCCCGGGCCGAACTGCTGGAAGCGGTCAACGCGGTGTCGCGCGCCGTTTCCTCCAAAGCGACCACGCCGGTGTTGAGCGGCATCTACTTGGAGGCTCATGACGAGGCGCTGCGTCTCGTCGCCACCGATATGGAACTGGGCATCGAATACACCATTCCTGTCCGTACAATGCGGACAGGCAGCACTGTCGTCAACGCGCGCATTTTCAACGAGATGGCCCGCCGGTTGCCGGAAGGCCCCATCACTTTTTTTGTCAATGAGGAAAATCCGGCCCTGAAAGTCCGCTATCATGGATCGGAATTGACCTTGAATACGATGAACCCGCAGGAATTTCCGCTGCTGCCGGCGATCTTGGACGGTGATCGACTGATCGTCAATCAGGGGCAGTTTAAAGAGATGACGCGTCTGGTCGCCTTCGCTGCGTCAAGCGATGAATCGCGCCCCTGGTTTACGGGGGTGCTCTGGGATATCCAGCCGGAAGAGATCCGCTGGGTGGCTACCGACACCCACCGTCTGGCCCTCTTATCCGGCCAGGCTGTGGAGATGAGCGTCAACCAGTCGCGACAGGTGATCCTCCACGGCAAGACCCTCTCCGATGTGGCACGGCTGCTGCCCGATGAAGAAGGGCCGCTGCAGATCACCCTGACCCGTTCCCAGGCGCTCCTGGAAACGGACCGCCTGCGCGTCATCCTGCGCATCATCGAAGGCCAGTACCCAAAATACCAGCAGGTGATCCCGCGGGATCACAAGACCCGCCTGACGATCCCTGTCAAAGCCCTGGCCGAGGCGGTAGACCGGGCCTCCCTGGCCTCCATCGGCAAGGAGGGTTCCAATATCATCAAATTGTCGTCAGAGGGAAACCTGTTGACGATCCGTTCCAACTCGCCCGAGGTGGGTCATATCTATGAAGAGGTCTTTGTGGATATCAACGGCGATCCGATCCCCATCGCCTTCAACTTCCGCTACCTTCAGGATGTGCTGAAGGTCATCGACACGGAACAGGTGCGGCTCGACCTGTCCGGAACGCTGGCGCCCGGACTCTTGCGGCCTGTCGGAGAAGAGCGCTACCTCTACCTGATCGTGCCTGTCCGGACGATTTAACACCTGTGCAAATCCAAGCGATCGAGTTGGCCCATTTTCGCAATTACCGGGGACTGCAGGTCGACTTTACGCCCGGGGTGAACATCTTCGTCGGGGCTAACGGACAGGGCAAGACGAACCTCCTCGAATCGATCGCCCTCTTGAGCGGCGGCGGGTCTCATCGCGACGCCCGGGACGCCGAGATGGTCCAGTGGCAGGAAGAGTTTTACCGGATCAAGGCCATGGGGACGGCCGACGGTCAGACTGTCGGCCTTGAACTCGCTTTTGGCGGCGAGCGGCGGAAATTGGCCAAGGTCAACGGCCGCAAATTGCGCCGCATCGCCGATCTGTCAGAAACGTTGAATACGGTCGTCTTTTCGCCGGAAGATCTGTCGCTGGTCAAGGGTTCGCCGGCCCAGCGGCGGCGATTTTTGGATCGCGAGTTGTCTCAGGCATCGCCAGCCTATGGTGATGTCCTATCCCGTTATGCCCGGGTGCTTACCCAGCGCAACAACCTGCTTCGGCGACTGCGGGAGGGGGCAGCGACGGCGGTCGAGTTGGAATTGTGGGATGAACAACTGGCCCTGCCGGCGGTGGAGACATTGGCCCGTCGCTTGGATGGTTTGGCCCGCATCGCTCCCTACGCACGGCAGATCTATCGCGGCCTCAGCCGTGACAAGGAGCAACTGGAACTGACCTATCGCTCCTCCTTTCCCTTGCCTGATGATCGGTCCCGTTGGCTGGAGGCTTACCGCAAGGCCTTACAAGAGCGGCGCGCCGAGGAGATCGCCCGGCAGGCGACCCTGACGGGGCCGCATCGCGATGACCTGCAACTGTTCCTCAACGGGCGGGACGCCCGTATCTACGGATCCCAGGGGCAGCAGCGATCGATCGCCTTGTCGCTGAAACTGGCCGAGATCGCCTTCATCCACCAGATCAAGAGAGAGTACCCCCTGGTCCTGCTCGATGACGTGATGAGTGAGCTTGATCCCGATCGGCGGCAGCAATTGCTGTCCGAATTGGAGAGTAAAAATATCCAGGTATTTATCACCACCACCCATTTGCACGCCTTCTCGCCGGAGCAACTGGGCCGGGCCGGCATCTACCGCGTCCAGGCGGGACAGCTTTCTCGAAGCGATGAATAGGAGGGCGCCCCATGTTCCTGCATCTTGGCGGGGAGGTCATCGTCCCCAAAGAGGAGATCGTCGCCATCATCGATCTCGAATCGTCCAGCCAGGCGGCAACGACGAAGGAGTTTTTGAGCACCGTCCACGACGAGGGCTTCGTCAAGCGCATCGCGGAAGAGGGAAAGGAAAAGTCCTTCATCGTCACCACCAAATACATCTATCTGTCCCCCATCTCATCGACGACCTTGATGAAACGGGGCAATAACATCAAAGCGATGCTCAAAGCCTGGGAGGAGAGCCAGCGATAGCCGATTTGTGCAATTCGAAAGAATATGGTAAAATGTTCTTTTGGAAGCACCGGATCGGGGAATTAGCCCCCCGGAGATTGTGCATTCCCTGAATGGAGGTTTTTTCGGGTGGCTGAACAGGATACCTGGACTGTCAGCGGCGCGTCGAATTACGACGCCAGTCAGATACAAGTGCTCGAAGGTCTGGAGGCCGTTCGCCGTCGACCGGGCATGTACATCGGTTCAACCAGTGCCCGGGGCCTGCATCATCTGGTTTATGAGATCGTCGACAACTCCATCGACGAGGCCTTGGCCGGCTACTGTGACACCATCGACGTGATCATCCACGAGGACAACAGCGTCGAGGTGTCTGACAACGGCCGCGGCATCCCCGTCGATATTCACCCCAAAATGGGCAAACCGGCCGTTGAAGTGGCTTTGACGGTGTTGCACGCCGGCGGCAAGTTCGGCGGCGAAGGATACAAGGTCTCCGGCGGCCTCCACGGCGTCGGTCTCTCCGTCGTCAACGCCCTGTCCGAAAAACTGCAGGTGACGGTGCGCCGCAACGGCAAGATCCATGAGCAGCATTATGAACGTGGCGTCGCCGTCTCCGAATTGCGCGTCGTCGGTCAGTCAAAAGAAACGGGCACCACCGTCTATTTCAAACCGGATCCGCAGATTTTCGAGGAATTGGAATACAGCTACGATACCCTCTCCCATCGCCTGCGGGAGCTCTCTTTCCTCAACCGCGGCGTAAAGATCACCCTGGTGGACCGACGATCGGATCAGGAGAGCGTCTTTGCCCACAGCGGCGGCATCATCGATTTCGTCAAATTTTTGAACCGCAACAAGGACGCCGTCCACAACGAGGTCATCTACTTCCAGACGGAAAAGGACACCGTTCACGTGGAAATGGCCTTGCAATATAACGACGGCTACGCGGAAAACGTGTTTTCCTACGCTAACAACATCAACACCCAGGAGGGCGGCACCCATGAGGCCGGCTTCAAGACGGCCCTCACCCGGGTGGTCAACGAGTACGCCCGCCGCCTCAATCAACTCAAGGACAGCGAAAACAACCTGTCCGGCGAAGACATCCGGGAAGGCATCACCGCCGTCATTTCGGTGAAGGTCAGAGAACCCCAGTTCGAGGGCCAGACGAAGACCAAGTTGGGCAACTCGGAGGTGCGGGGCATCACCGATTCCTGTGTCACCGAGGGCGTCGGCACCTACCTGGAGGAGCATCCTTCTGTCGCCAAGCGGATCATCGAAAAGGCCATCGGCGCCATGCGGGCCCGCGAAGCGGCGCGCAAAGCCCGGGAACTGACCCGCCGCAAGTCGGCCCTCGAATCGACCTCCCTGCCGGGCAAGCTGGCTGACTGCTCCTTCAAGGATCCCTCCCTCTGCGAAATCTACATTGTCGAGGGCGACTCCGCCGGCGGCAGCGCCAAACAGGGCCGGGACCGGCGCTTCCAGGCGATCCTGCCCTTGCGCGGCAAAATCCTGAACGTGGAAAAGGCCCGGCTGGACAAGGTGCTCTCCAACGAGGAGATCCGGGCGCTCATCACGGCTATGGGCACCGGCATCGGCGAGGACTTTGATCTGGGCAAGGCGCGCTACCACCGCATCTGCCTGATGACCGACGCCGACGTGGACGGCAGCCACATCCGGACGTTGTTGCTCACCTTCTTCTACCGACACATGAAGCCGTTGATTGAAAACGGTTATGTCTATATCGCTCAGCCGCCCCTCTACCAGGTAAAAAAGAGCCGCGATGTGCGTTACTTCTACCATGACAACGAGCTCAACCGCCACCTGGAGAAGACGGGTCGCGACGGCATCACCATCCAGCGCTACAAAGGTCTCGGTGAGATGAACCCGGAACAACTCTGGGAGACGACAATGGATCCCGAGAACCGGACGATCCTGCAGGTCTCTTTAGAGGACGCCGCCGAGGCGGAACTGATCTTCACCACCCTCATGGGCGACCGAGTGGAGCCGCGGCGGGAGTTCATCCAGACCCATGCCAAGGACGTGCGGAACCTGGATATTTGAGGAAAACGTTTAAAACGTTGTGAACACCTAATAAATGTTTTATTAATACTTGATGACAACATGAAAACACGTAACACACGCGATCGGTCGGCGATACAGTCGACCGATCTTTATTTATTACTAATATTCAGAATTTTTAAAAAGTATAAGCAGGAATTTTTTATCTGTCCCTCGAAAAAATCCATACCCTTCCATGGGGTAATATCCATCACACCGGCCCGGCATCGTTGCGGTTTACGGCAATATTGCCGGGCCGGGAATGAAACCGTTGGTTCAGGGAATGGCGACTCCAGGGGCACATCTGTGGAGGGGGGAAATGAGCGATTTCAGAATGCAATGGTAAGCCGCTCCCTGCTGGTCCGCTGCAAGGGGTGAAAGTCCTCGACTTGTCCCGCCTGGCGCCAGGTCCTTTTTGCTCGTTGCTGCTGGCCGATCTGGGGGCTGATGTGCTAAAAATCGAGGCGCCCGACAAGGGGGATTATTTGCGGACGCTCTTTCCGCCGGTTAGGGAACAGAGCGATTTTTTTCTGAGCCTGAACCGGAACAAGCGGAGCATGGTCGTCAACATCAAGACCGAAGCAGGACGGCGGATCATCGAAGCACTGGCCGCCGAGAGCGATGTGTTGCTGGAGGGCTTCCGTCCCGGCGTCATGGAACGTCTGGGTTTGGGTTACCCATCGCTAAAAGCGAAAAATGAGGGGCTCATCTATTGCGCTATCTCCGGCTATGGCCAGGATGGGCCCTACCGGGATCTGGCCGGTCATGACCTTAACTACCTCGCCCTGGGCGGTCTGTTGGATCTGATCGGGTTGAAGCAGGGGCCGCCGGCGATCCCCGCCGTGCCCCTTTCGGATCTGATCAGCGGCCTGCTTGCGTCCATTGCGGTCCTGGCTGCGATGGAAAATCGTCACCGCACGGGAAAAGGCCAGTACATCGATCTGGCCATGTTGGACGCTGTCGTGGCGATGATGGGCCACTACGTGACCCGCTTCGGGGCGACGGGAGAGATCCCGCAGCGGGGGAGGGGACCGATCGCCGGAGCGCTGCCCCGCTACAACGTCTATGAGACAGCCGATGGACGCTACATGGCGTTGGCCGCCTTAGAGGACCACTTTTGGCAGCGCTTTTGCGCCGCCGTCGAGCGGATGGACCTGACCGAACTCGGCGATGGGGAGGACGACTGCCGGCGGGGAATGGACGCGTTGTCCGCTCTCTTCCGGACGAAGACACAAGCGGAGTGGGCCGCTTTTTTCCACAACCGCGATGTCTGCTGCACCCCGGTGCAGGATGTGGAACAGGTCATCGCCGACCCGCAGGTAAGGAGCCGGGCGATGGTCTTTCATTCGGTCCATCCCACGGAGGGCTTGCTCACGGAGACGGGCTTTCCGTTCAGATTCTCCGACACGCCGAGCCGCTGTCGGCGTTATTCTCCGTCTCTCGGGGAGCACACCGAGGAGGTGCTGCGCGAGCTGGGGTATGGGGAAGAAGCGATCGCTGAACTGAAGCGCGGCGGGGTTGTCCAGCAGTACGAAAAAAGTGAGCCATGAGGTTAGACTTTTTTATTTGCCCTTCGCCTTTTGCCAGATGTGAGTGATGAAATCGAAAAAGGAGGTCTCCTGATGATTTTTCGTCTTTCCGAGGAACAGGAGATGCTGCGCCAGACGGTGCGCGATTTTGCCGATTCGAAGATCGCCCCCAAGGCGGCAGAGATGGATGAGCAGGAGACCTATGATCGCTCCTTCTGGGAGGGCATGGCCGAGTTGGGATTGACGGGGATCCCTTTTTCAGACCGCTACGGCGGGGCGGGGATGGATCACCTGAGCTACGCCATCGCGGTGGAAGAGCTGAGCCGTGTCTGCGCCTCTTCCGGTGTACTTCTTTCCGCCCATACCTCCCTGTGCGCCTGGCCCATCGACGCCTTCGGCACGGATGAGCAGAAAGAAAAATATCTGACGCCCCTCGCCGAGGGACGCTCTGTGGGGGCCTTCGGGCTGACGGAGCCGGGCGCCGGTTCAGATGCCGGTTCGCTCAAAACAACGGCTGTTCGGGACGCCGACGGCTATGTCTTGAATGGGACCAAGATCTTCATCACCAATGCCGAATGGGCCGATGTCTATGTGGTGATCGCCGCCACCGACCCGGCGAAAAAGCACCGAGGGACGACGGCCTTTATCGTGGAAAAGGGAACGCCTGGGTTCAGCTTCGGAAAAAAAGAACATAAGATGGGGATCCGCGCCTCCAGCACCTATGAACTCGTCTTTGACAACTGCCGAATCCCGGAGGAAAACCGTCTGGGCGAGGAGGGGCAAGGGTTTAAAATCGCCATGATGACCCTCGACGGCGGTCGCATCGGCATCGCCGCCCAGGCCCTGGGGATCGCCCAGGGCGCTTTTGACCAGGCCTTGGCTTACAGCAAGACGCGGGAACAGTTCGGCAAGCCGATCAGCGCCAACCAGGGGCTCCAGTGGATGCTGGCCGATATGGCCACGGCCATTGAAGCGGCCCGCCTGCTCGTTTACCAAGCCGCCTATCTCAAAGAAGCCGGCCTTCCCTACAGCAAGCAATCGGCCATGGCGAAGCTCTACGCCTCGGAAGCAGCCATGTCCGTGACCACCAGGGCGGTCCAGATCCATGGCGGATACGGATATACCCGGGAATATCCTGTCGAGCGGATGATGCGCGACGCCAAGATCACCGAGATTTACGAAGGCACCAGCGAGATCCAGCGCACCGTCATCGCCGCCGCGTTGTTGAAATAACCGAGAGGGATCGGGGAGAAGAGGATGACAGAACCGTACCGGCCGCGCCACGCCGTGCGCATCGTGACGGCGACAAGTCTCTTTGACGGCCATGACGCGTCGATCAACATCATGCGGCGGTTGATGCAAACCAGCGGGGTCGAGGTGATCCATCTCGGACACAACCGCTCTGTGGCGGAGATCGTCGATGCGGCCATCCAGGAAGACGCCCAGGCCATCGCCGTCACCTCCTACCAGGGCGGCCATATCGAGTTTTTCAAGTACATCATCGACATGCTGCGGGAGCGTGGGCAGTCCCATATCCGCGTCTTCGGCGGCGGTGGGGGCGTCATCGTCCCTCGGGAGGTTCGGGAACTGGAGGCCTATGGCGTCTGCAAGATCTTTTCCCCCGAAGACGGGCGGAAGATGGGCTTGCAGGGGATGATCGACTTTCTCGTCGGTCAGGCGGATTTTGACCCGGCGGAGAAGAGACCGGAAGGGGTGGAAGTTTTGTCGCCGGAGCCGGGCGATTGGCCGCAGGTGGCCCGCTGGATCTCCCTGGCCGAAAAAAACGTAAAAGAGCCCGATCCGGCGTTGTCGTCGCTCTTTGACTGCTTACGCCTCCAGGGAGTGGAGACGCCGATTATCGGTGTGACCGGAACGGGCGGCGCCGGCAAGAGTTCGCTCATCGATGAGACGGTCCGCTGCTTTCTGGCGGCCTATCCGCAGAAGCGGCTGGCCTTGCTGTCGGTCGATCCCTCCAAGTGGAAGACAGGCGGCGCCTTGCTGGGGGACCGCATCCGCATGAACGCTATCCACCATCCCCGCGTCTTCATGCGCTCCTTGGCCACCCGCAATTCGCGGAGCGAACTGAGCCGGGCCATCGACGACGCCATTGCCGTCGTCAAGGGGGCCGGCTATGACCTGGTCATCGTAGAAACCTCCGGCATCGGCCAGGGAGACCACCAGATCATCGATGTGTGCGATGTCTCCGTCTATGTGATGACGAGCGAATTCGGCGCCGCCACCCAGTTGGAGAAGATCGACATGATCGACGTTGCTGACGCCGTTGTCATCAACAAGTACGACCGGCGCGGCGCCGAAGACGCCTTGCGGGCCGTGAGCAAACAGTGGCGGCGAAGCCGCAACCACTTCGACATTCCGGATAGCGATATCCCTGTCTTCGGCACGGTGGCCAGCCAGTTTGACGACCCGGGGATCCAGATTTTTTTTCACCGTCTGATGGAGATGGTGAACGAAAAGACGGCCGGATTCTGGCCGTTGCCGGAGGCGCCTGCGCCGGTTACAGCGGGCTTTCCTGTGATTGGGCAAAATGCAGCCCTTTCAGCAGCGCTACCAAGTGGGCAGAAAATGCCTACGCCGCGAACTTCCGCCGGCGTCATCCCAGCCGAGCGGGTCAACTACCTGGCCGAGATCGTCCACGCCGCCCGGGATTACCGCCACTTCGTGGAGGAGCAGGTCCAGGTCGCCCGCCGCCTCTACCAGTTGCAGGGCGCCCGTCAGGTGTTAGCCGAGAGCCCTTCCGGTATTGCCGATAGCCTCGCCGATATCGATGAACAGATCCGGCTGTGGCAGGAAAAGCTTTATCCCGACTGTCAACGGATCCTGGACAACTGGGGCTGCCTCTGCGCCGCCTACCGCCAGGACCAATGGGTCACGAAGGTGCGTGACCGGGAGAATGTGACGGCGCTGTTTTCAACCACCTTGTCCGGAACAAAGATCCCCAAGGTGGCCTTGCCCCGCTATGAGGATTGGGGCGAGATCCTGCGCTGGGCGCTGAAAGAAAACGTTCCCGGTCAGTTTCCCTTTACCGCCGGCGTTTTTCCCTTCAAGCGGGAAGGGGAGGATCCGCGGCGCCAGTTTGCCGGCGAAGGCACGCCGGAGCGGACGAACCGGCGCTTCCACTACCTTTGCAAAGATGATCCGTCCGTCCGCCTGAGCACGGCCTTTGACAGCGTCACCCTCTACGGGGAGGACCCGGCCCATCGCCCTGACATCTACGGCAAGATCGGCAACAGCGGCGTCAACGTCTGCACGATCGATGACGTCAAGCGGCTCTACGCCGGTTTCGACCTCTGCGCGCCCACTACATCCGTATCGATGACGATCAACGGCCCGGCGCCGATCCTGCTCGCCATGTTCCTGAACACGGCCATCGATCAGCAGGTCGATCGATTCACCGAGCGGGAGGGGCGCCTGCCGAGTCCGGATGAATGGGCCTGCCTGCGGGCGGAGACGCTGCAAAAGGTGCGCGGCACCGTGCAGGCCGATATCCTCAAGGAGGACCAAGGGCAGAACACCTGCATCTTTTCCACCGATTTCGCCCTCAAGATGATGGGTGACATCCAGGAGTACTTCATCGGCGAGCGGGTGCGCAACTACTACTCGGTCAGCATCTCCGGCTACCACATCGCCGAAGCAGGCGCCAACCCGATCACCCAGTTGGCCTTCACCTTGGCCAACGGCTTTACCTATGTGGAGTACTACCTGAGCCGGGGGATGAAGATCGACGACTTCGCCCTCAATCTGTCCTTCTTTTTCAGCAACGGCCTCGATCCGGAGTACTCCGTCCTCGGCCGGGTGGCCCGGCGCATCTGGGCGGTCGTGATGAAACAGAAGTACCATGCCAATGAGCGCAGCCAGAAGCTGAAGTATCACATCCAGACTTCGGGGCGATCGCTTCACGCCCAGGAGATGGATTTCAACGACATCCGCACCACCTTGCAGGCCTTGTCGGCCATCTATGACAACTGCAACTCGCTGCACACCAACGCTTACGATGAAGCGGTCACGACGCCGACAGAGGCGTCAGTGCGGCGGGCCATGGCCATTCAGTTGATCATCGGCAGGGAGTTCGGCCTAGCCAAAAACGAGAACCCGCTGCAAGGCGCTTTTATCATCGAAGAACTGACCGACCTGGTGGAGGAGGCGGTGCTCGCCGAGTTTCTCCGCCTCAATGAGCGCGGCGGCGTGCTGGGCGCCATGGAGACCCAATACCAGCGCAACAAAATTCAAGAGGAGTCGCTGCTCTACGAGACGCGCAAGCACAGGGGGGATCTGCCGATCATCGGCGTCAACACCTTCCTCAATCCTAAGGGAACAGAGGTGGAGGAAAACATTGAACTGAGCCGGGCCACCGAGGAAGAGAAACGCCAGCAGATCGACCACCTGCGCGAATTCCAGGAGCGGCATCGGGAGGCGTCCCCCCTCGCATTGGCGCGGTTGAAGGACGTGGTCCGCAGCGGCGGCAACATCTTCGCCGAAATGATGGAGACGGTCCGGGTGGCAAGCCTCGGGCAGATCACGGCGGCCCTCTACGAGGTGGGGGGAAGGTACCGGCGGAATATGTGATTAATCTTAGGGTGTAGAAATAATTAATTAAAATTTCGAAATGGAGAAAACAAGCCATAAAAAAAGACCTCTAGGATGCTACTCACCTTAGATAAAAAGGTGAACCACCCAGAGGTATTTTTTTTACTTATCATCGAATTTTTATGCGGGTTAAATTTGAACCCATGGTTTAGACTTGATACCTTAAGTCATAGGCGTGTAAAAAAAATATTGAATCTCTCTGCATAATACTGATTCGCGATGGTATTTACATGGTAGGAAAGCACAGTAGTTTTAAGTCTAGTTGGGAGAAAAGTAAGACGAGGAGGAACCATTATGATGATTGGGTTTGCCGAGGTTGCTGCATCTATCTCTCAAGTCTCTTCGAAACAAAAAGCAAAAAAAACTCGGAGTAAGCCAGGCCCTAAGAAAAATGTATCTGAACAAAATTGTGTTCTAGGGTGTTACTTTCTAAATCAAGGAGGTCACATCATGGTGATCGAGTTTGCCGGAGTTACATTGTTTATCCCCCTAAAGTCTTCGCGACAAAAAACCAAAAAGCCGCAGAGTAAAACTAACTCAAGAAAATCTAAGACAATAAATGCTTCTGAGTGTTCTTATCAAAAATCTGTTGTTAAAGAGAAAAACATTCAACTATTTCTTAGTTTTAACAATTAAACGAAAGGCAAGCTGAAATCGTTAAAGATTGATATCAGCTTGCCTAAAAATCTTATTTATCTTTGCTGTAAACTTTATAATTCGTGTTGACGAATATGATTTCCGAAAACTCCAGTCAGCCTAAGAAATTAGGCAAATTGACTGGAGTTTTTTTATTTCCGGTGCTCCTTCCACTCCCGGTTGCGCAGCTCGACGCGACGGATCTTGCCGGAGACCGTCTTCGGCAGGGAAGGGACGAACTCGATCGAGCGCGGGTACTTGTAAGGCGCCGTCACCCTTTTTACGTGCTCTTTCAGTTCGTTCGCCAGTTCCTCGGAGGGCATGAAACCGGGGCGGAGCACGACGAAGGCCTTGACCACCTCGCCGCGGACCTCGTCAGGGCTGGAGACGACGGCCGATTCAGCGACGGACTCATGCTCCAGCAGGGCGCTTTCCACCTCGAAGGGGCCGATGCGGTATCCGGCGGAAAGGATCACGTCGTCGGCCCGACCGACGAACCAGAGGTAGCCGTCTTCATCGCGGTAGGCCCGGTCACCCGTGAGGTACCAGTCGCCGCGAAAGACGGAGGCGGTCTTTTCGGGGTCGCGCCAGTATTCTTTGAAAAGCCCCACGGGCCGGTTGGGCTTGACGCGGACGGCGATATCACCCTCCTTGTTCGGTGGCAGGATGTTGCCCTCGTCATCGATCACCTGCACGTCAAAACCGGGCGTCGGCTTGCCCATGGAACCGATGCGCGGCTCGATACAGGGGAAACTGCCGACGAGGAGCACCGATTCGGTCTGGCCGTAACCGTCGCGGATGGTGAGGCCTGTCGCCTCCTTCCAGGTGTCGATGACCTCCGGGTTGAGCGGTTCACCGGCGCCGACACAGTGGCGCAGGTGGGCGAAGCGGTACTGCTTCAGATCCTCCAGCACCAGCATGCGGTAGATGGTCGGTGCGCCGCAAAAGGTGGTGATCGGGTACTGATCGAGCAGTTCCAGCGTCTTCTTCGGGTCGAAGCGGTCGCTGTGGTGGACGAAGACAGCGGCGCCGCAGATCCAGGGGCCGAAGAAGCTGCTCCAGGCGGCTTTCGCCCAGCCTGTGTCACTCAGGTTCCAGTGGAGGTCTTCTGAGCGCAGGTCGAGCCAATAGAAGCCGGTCACGGAATGGCCGATGGGGTAGCTCGTATGGGTATGCAAGGTCATCTTAGGGTAGCCTGTCGTGCCGGAGGTGAAGTAGAGGATGGCGCTGTCATCGGCGGCTGTGTCGGCGGTGGGAAAGACATCCGGCGCTGCCGCTACGGCGGTATCGTAATGGAGCCAGCCTTCCCGGAGACCGCCGATGATGATACGGCTTTTTACGGTCGGGCATTCACTGTAAATCTCATCGACCCGCTGGGCGATCGCATCGGTGGTGATGATGCAGCGCGTGTCGGCGGTCTGCAAGCGGAAGCGGATGTCCTTGGCCGTCAGTTGCATCGTTCCCGGGCTGATCACGGCGCCCATGCGCAAGCAGGCGATGTTGATTACCCACCACTCGACGAGGCGCGGGAGGATGACGACGACCACATCGCCTTTGCCGATCCCCTGATCTCGCAGGATATGGCAAACCCGCTGGGATGCGTCGCTCAGTTCACGGAAGGTTTTTTTTTCTTCGTTCCCATGGTCATCGACCCACCACAAGGCCAGACGGTCGGGGTCGACGGCCCAGCGGTCAATGACATCGCGGGCGAAGTTGTACTTGGCGGGGACTTCCCATTGAAACTCCGCGTAGGTCTGCTCATAATCGGTCATGTTGAAGAACGAGCCAGGCAATGCCGATTCCTCCCCCTGCGCGATATGTTTGCCCCTGCGAAGGATGCAACGAGGAATGAAGCCGGGTTCTCGACAATAGCATGTTTGGGCAGGAATGATCTTTCTCCGTGGAGAATCATCTTCCTGCTAATATTATCCGAATAATTAAAAAATTCTTAAAAACAAGTGATGGAAAACGCTTTTCAGAGGTTCTCCATTCCCGAGGAACCGGTGAGAGGGAGGGATTGGTCAAGCCGTTACAGATGTAGACAGGTGTCTGCTATTATTTTAATTTTCTTAATTTAGAGATTTTTGAAAAAACTCAGGCAGGATTTCCGCTTTTGATTGCGTAGCTATTACGTACACTGGCGTCGCTTACAACGAGAGCTAAAAATGGGGGGAGATTGGTTGCGAGATGTGGTCATCGTCAGCGCTGTCCGCACGCCGTTTGGCAAATTCGGAGGCGCCCTGTCGTCTGTAAAAGCGGTTGAGTTAGGCGCTGCCGCCATTCAGGGGGCGTTGCGGCAATGCGATCTGGCATCCGAGTCGGTCGAGTATGTCACGATGGGACAGGTGCTCCAGGGTGGCGCCGGTCAGATCCCGTCCCGCCAGGCTGCCCGCCTAGCCGGCATCCCCTGGGAAACCCCTTCCCTGACCGTCAACAAGGTCTGCGCCAGCGGCATGATCGCTGTGGCTCTCGTTGCCCGGATGATCGCGGCTGGAGAGATCGATGCGGCCGTCGCCGGCGGGATGGAGAGCATGAGCCAGGCGCCTTATTTCCTGCCGTCGGCCCGCTGGGGACAGCGCATGTTCAACTTCGAGGCCGTCGACCTGATGGTCCATGACGGGCTCTGGTGTCCCTTTTACGACCGCCACATGGCCTTGCACGGCTCCGAAATGGCGGGAGAATATGGTGTCAGCCGGGAAGAGCAGGACGAGTGGGCCTTGCGCAGCCAGCAGCGGGCGGCGGCAGCCATGGAACAGGGCTGGATCGCCGAAGAGATTGTTCCGGTGACGGTTCCGCAGAAAAAGGGCGCTCCGGCGATGATCAGCCGGGACGAGCAGCCCCGCCCCACCACTCGGGAAGGATTGGCGAAACTGGCGCCCATCTTCGATCCAAACGGGACGGTGACCGCCGGCAATGCGCCCAGCGTCAATGACGGCGCCGGCGCGCTGGTCCTGATGAGCCGGGAAAAGGCAGAAGCGATGGGGATTTGTCCCCTGGCCACCTTGCTGGACCACACGGAAGTGGCCCTGGAAGCGCGAGATCTGGCGAGCGCGCCGGGTCATGCCATCAACCGGCTGCTGACCAAAACAGGAAAAACCCCGGACCAGATCGATCGATTTGAAGTGAATGAGGCCTTCGCCGCCGTCGTCCTCGTCAGCCAGAAAGTCGCCGGGTATGACCTGGAAAAGGTCAATGTCAACGGCGGGGCCATCGCCTTCGGCCATCCTATCGGCGCCAGCGGCGCCCGCATCATGGCGACGCTCATCCATGGCTTGCGCCGCCGGGGCGGCGGCGTCGGCATCGCCGCCATCTGCAGCGGCGCCGCCCAGGGTGACGCCCTCATGGTGCGCGTCGACTGATTCTTAGCTTCAGAAAGGACGAGGAAACATGGAGATTCGCGCCATCATGGTCATCGGCGCCGGACAGATGGGCAGCGGCATCGCCCAGGTGGCCGCCCAGTCCGGTTTTTCCACCCTCCTCCATGACATCAGCATGGAAGCGGTGCAGAAGGGGCTCCTGGCGATCCGCAAGAGCCTGGCCAAGTTTGTGGAAAAAGGAAAGCTGTCGCCGGAAGAGATGGAGGCCGCGCTGGCCCGGCTGACGCCTTGCGACGATCTCGCCGCCGCCGCCGAATGCGATCTCGCCATTGAAGCCGTCGTAGAAAACATGGGCGTCAAGGCGAAGATCTTCCGGGAGTTGGACCGCCTCGCCCCTCCCAACGCCATCCTGGCCTCCAACACCTCGTCGCTGCCGATCACGGAGATCGCCGCCGTCACGGGACGGCCGGAGCAGGTGATCGGCATGCACTTCATGAACCCCGTGCCGCTGATGAAGCTGGTGGAGATCATCCGCGGCCTGGCCACATCCGATGAGACCTACGAGGCCATCGAGGCGTTGAGCCGCCGCCTGGGCAAGACCACCGCCGAGTGCCGCGACGTGCCCGGGTTCATCTCCAACCGGGTGCTAATGGTGATGCTCAACGAGGCCATCTGGTGCCTCTACGAAGGGGTGGCCTCGGCCGAAAGCATCGACACGATCATGAAACTGGGCATGAACCACCCCATGGGTCCGTTGACGCTGGCCGACCTGATCGGCCTCGACACGGTGCTGGCGATTTTGCAGGTCCTCCAGGACGGATACGGCGATCCCAAGTACCGCCCCTGCCCGCTGCTTCGCCAGTACGTAAAAGCCGGCTGGTTGGGCCGCAAATCAGGCCGCGGCTTTTACCGCTACGCATAAGAAAGGGTGAATGGGCGACCCGATGGATTTCACGCTGAATGAGGAACAGGAACTTTTTTTGGAAATGGTGCGCAAGTTTGCCCGCCACGAGGTGGCCGCCGTCGCTGAGCAGGTCGACCGGGAGCACCGCTTTCCCCAGGAGACGATCGCCAAGATGGGCGAACTGGGTTTGCTCGGCCTCTCCATCCCGGAAGAGTACGGCGGTTCAGGCGGCGATTACCTCTCCTATGTGCTGATGATCGAGGAACTGGCCAAGGTCTGCGCCTCCACGGCGGTGATCGTCGCTGTCCATACGGGCCTCGCCTGCACCAGCATCGCCCGCTTCGGCGCAGAAGCCCAGCGCGAAAAATTCCTGGGGCCATTGGCCGCCGGGGAGATAATCGGCGCCTATGCCCTGACAGAGCCGAACGCCGGTTCCGACGCCGCCAGCCTGACCTTGACGGCTTCCGACGCCGGCGAGCACTGGCGACTAAACGGCAGCAAGGTCTTCATCACCAATGCCAGCGAGGCGGGTATCTTCGTCACCTTCGCGCGCACCGATCCGGCCAGCCGGGGGGCCGAGGGGATCACCTGCCTGATCGTCGAGCGGGACACGCCCGGCCTAACGATCTCGAAGCCTGTGGAAAAGATGGGCCTTCACGGCTCCGTCACCTGTGAACTCCACTTTGACAACGCCCTCGTGCCGAAGGAGAACGTCCTTGGCGAGATCGGCCATGGTTTCAAGGTGGCCATGCAAATGCTCGACGGCGGCCGCATCGCCATCGCCGCCCAGGGCCTTGGTATCGCCGAAGGGGCCCTCGACTACGCCATCCGTTACATCCGCCAGCGCGAACAGTTCGGGCGGCCGATCGCCGCCAACCAGGGCATCCAGTGGCTCGTGGCCGATCTGGCCACCGAGATCGACGCGGCGCGACTGCTCGTCTACCGGGCGGCCTGGCTGAAGACGGCCGGCCGGCCCCATGGCAAAGAGGCGGCCATGGCCAAGAAATTCGCCACCGATACGGCCATGCAGGTCACCTCCGATTGCGTCCAACTGTTGGGCGGGTACGGCTATACGCGGGAATACCCGGTGGAACGGCACATGCGCGACGCCAAGGTCACCCAGATCTACGAGGGGACCAACCAGATCCAGCAGATGGTCATCGCCCGGCATCTGCTTCGTTGAAATCAAAAAGCTGCGTGCAAAAAGTAAATGGCAATTCGTTGAGTTGGTTCATTGAACTCGTTACAAGGGAGGGCGCGGAGTGGACTCTCAGAACCTGATCTATGAAACGGCTGGGGCGGTCGCCATCGTGACGGTCAACCGCCCCAAGGTGCTCAACGCCTTAAACCGGGCTGTCTTACTGGAACTTGACCAGACCTTCGCCGGCATCGCGGCTAATCGGGGGATCGCCGCCGTCATCGTGACCGGCGCCGGGGAAAAAAGCTTTGTCGCCGGCGCCGATATCGCCGAGATGAGCGGCTTTGGCGTTGCCGAGGCGCGAGAATTCTCCCGCTTAGGCCAGCAGGTATTCAACCGGATCGAGGAACTGCCCCAGCCGGTGATCGCCGCCGTCAACGGCTTTGCTCTCGGGGGCGGCTGTGAACTGGCGACGGCCTGTGACTTTCGCATCGCCGCAACGAAGGCCCGCTTCGGCCAACCGGAGGTCTCCCTAGGGGTCATCCCGGGTTTCGGCGGCACTCAGCGGTTGCCCCGCCTCGTCGGTCGCGGCATGGCCGCCCAGCTTCTCTTCACGGGTGACATGATCAGCAGCGAGGAAGCGCTGCGCATCGGCTTGGTCAACAAGGTTGTCCCCGCCGAAGCGTTGATGGAAGAGGCGAAGGCCATCGCCGGGCGCATCGCCGGACGGGGTCCCCTGGCGGTGAGCGCCGCCAAAGCGGCGCTCCGGGAGGGCAGCAACATGGATCTCAACCGCGCCCTCGCCTATGAGGCGGAGCTCTTCGCCGGCGGGTTCTCCACGGCAGACCAAAAGGAAGGCATGGCCGCCTTTTTGCAAAAACGCCAAGCCGATTTCAAAGCGGAATAAAGGAGGTCGAAGCGGTGAAGATCGCCGTACTGCTCAAGCAAACCTTCGATACGGAGGACCGGATCATCGTCAAGGACGGCGTCGTCGTTCCGGAAGGGGTCACCTACATCATCAACCCCTATGACGAACTGGCACTGGAAGCGGCCTTGCAGATCAAGGAAAAAGCCGGCAAGGGCGAGGTGGTCCTTTTTTCCGCCGGCGGCGCCAAAGTGCAGGAGGCGTTGCGCAAGGCCCTCGCCATGGGCGCTGATCGAGCCGTGCGCATCGATACGGAGGGGTTGATCGCCGATGAAGGGATAGTCGCCGCCGCCCTGGCTGAAGCCCTCAAACCGGGCGGCTTTGATCTTATCCTCTGCGGCTGGCGGGCCATCGACGACGGCTCGGCCCAGGTCGCCATCCGGGTGGCCGAGCTATTGGACCTGCCCCAACTCAACGTGGTGACGAAGCTGGAGATCGAGGGGAACAAGGCGCTGGCCTGGCGGGAGATCGACGGCGGCAGCGAGATCCTCGAAGCGCCCCTGCCCGTCCTGGTCACGACCCAGCGGGGACTTAACGAGCCCCGCTACCCCAATATGAAAGGGATCATGCAGGCGAAGAAAAAGGAGTTGAAGACGATCCCCGCCGGCAGCCTTGTGCCCGTTGGCCTGAAAGCAAAGGTCCAGAACGGCGACACATTCCTTCCCAAAGCCAAGACCGCAGGAAAGGTCTACAAGAGCGATCCCGCCGCCGCCGTGCAGGCGCTGGTGGCGGCCCTTCGGGAAGAGGCCAAGGTGATCTGAACGGGTGATCTGCTCAATGGCATTGGACCATTTCAAGTGGATAGCGCTGACGAAAAACGAAGGTGAAGAAAAGGGAGGAACGTAAGGCATGGCAAAGGTCTGGGTCGTACCGGAGGTGCAGGATCAAAAGCTGAAAAAGATCAGCCTGGAGATGATCACCCTCGCGCGCCGGCTGGGGGATGTGGAAGCCGTCTTGATCGGGGAAGGCGTCTCCCCTGTGGCGGCGGAACTGGGCAACTACGGTGTGGGCAAGGTGATTGTGGCCGACCATGCCGATTTGAAAACCTACACAGCAGCTACGTATGGGCGGGTTTTATCTGATCTGATCCGGCGCGACCAACCGGAGATCGTTCTCATCGGCAACACGGCCACCGGAAGGGACCTGGCGCCTCGCGTCGCCCAGCGGGTGGACGCCGGCCAGATCAGCGACGTGATCGACTATCGGGATAATCTCTTCATTCGGCCCATCTATGCCGGAAAAGCCTTTCAACAGGTAACAGCCGTCGCCTATCCGTTGATCGTCACCGTTCGCCCCAATGTCTTTAAAGCTGCCGAACCGATTGGCGGCGGGGCGGCGCCTATCGTCGAGACGGCAACGGTGTCCCTCACCGGCGATGACCTGCGGGTGATTGTCCGCGACGTAGTCCGCCAGGTGACAGGCCGACCCGAACTGACAGAGGCCGAGATCATCGTCTCCGGCGGACGAGGCATGAAAGGCGCCGATGGATTTCTCATCCTCGAGGCCCTGGCCAATGTGCTGGGTGCCGCCGTCGGCGCCTCCCGAGCTGCTGTCGACGCCGGCTGGCGCCCGCACCAGGAACAGGTGGGACAGACCGGAAAGACGGTGTCACCGACCTTGTACATCGCCGCCGGCATATCGGGCGCCATCCAACACCTGGCAGGGATGAGCGGTTCCAAGGTCATCGTCGCCATCAACAAGGATTCTGAAGCCAACATCTTCAAAGCGGCCGACTACGGCATCGTGGGCGATCTCTTTGAGGTGATCCCCCTGCTGACAGAGGAATTTCAGCGGGCTCTGGCGTGGAATTCGGAGCAGGCGGGATGAACGGGCTCAACGCAGCGGCTTTTTTGGTCCTCCTCGCTCTCGCCAGCGGGTACACCCTTTTTGAGGTCCGGCGCCGCTACCGCTACACCCAGTTCGGCAAGCCGGAAGACCGCTTCGATTGTCCCGATGAGCGGCGGAAGGCTGTGCTCACCCATGTGTTCGGTCAAAAAAAGGTGCTGCAGGACCCTGTTTCCGGCAGCCTGCACCTGTTGATCATGTGGGGATTTCTCGTCCTCGGACTCGGCGTGCTGAACATGGTCGCCGAAGGGCTCTTCTCCCACCCCATCCCCGGGGTGGGAAACAATTCTGCCTATCTGCTCGTCAAAGATCTCTTCCTTATGCTCGTCACTGTCGGTGTCGCTGGCAGCCTCTTGCGTCGGACTGTCTTCAAGCCGGAGCGGCTGGAAAACAGCGGCGAAGCCTTTTTGATCCTCGGATTCATCCTGATCATCGTCGCCAGTGAAGCCCTGTCCCATGGCGCCCAGTTTGCTGCGGGAGAGGGCCTTCACCTGAAGACCTATGCGCCGGTGGCCGCCTTGGCGTCCCAGCTTTTTGCTGGTTACCAGCCGGGGCAAGCGGAAGCGGCGGTCTGGGTTTTCTGGTGGCTGCACTTCGTCACCATGTTCGCCTTCGCCGTCCTGATCCCCCGTTCCAAACACCTGCACCTCGTCTTCGCCCCCTTCAACGCCTACTGGAAATCGCTTGAACCGAAGGGGGCGCTCAGCAAAATCGACTTTGAAGACGAGTCGGTCGAATCCTACGGCGCCGCCAAACTGGAGGACTTCACGTGGAAGCAGCTCTTTGACGCCTACACCTGCGTCCAGTGCGGCCGTTGCACCGATCAATGCCCAGCCTATCAGACGGGGAAACCGCTCAATCCAAAGGCACTCCATGTGACCTTGCGCAGCCATATCGACGAGAAAGGACCGCTATTGGAACGGATTCGTAGGCAAGTCGCTGCCGCCGACAGCGCTTCCGAACAAAGTCTATCCGCTCAAGGAGCCGAATGCCTGACCGAAGCCGAAGCGGCAACCCTGGAGAAAAAGGTGACCGGCGAGATCTTTAGCGAAGACTTCTTCTGGAGCTGCACCACCTGCCGGGGCTGCATGGAGGCCTGCCCTGTCAGCAACGAGCATATTCCCAAACTGATCGAAATGCGCCGGTACATGGTGCTGACCGAGAGCGAGTTTCCCGAAGATGTGCAGCGGACCTTCAACAACATGGAAAAGCAAGGGAACCCTTGGGGACTGCCGAAAGGCAGCCGCGGCGAATGGGTCGACGGCCTCGACGCGCCTGTGCCAACCCTGGACGAGGAGCCGGAGGCGGAGTATCTCCTCTACGTAGGCTGCGCCGGTTCTTTTGACGACCGGGCCCGCAAGGTGACCCGGTCGCTTGTCCGCCTCCTGCAAAGGACCGGCGTTTCTTTCGCCATCCTGGGCGGCGATGAGTGGTGCTGCGGCGAAACGGCCCGCCGGATGGGCAACGAGTATCTCTTCCAGGAGACGGCGATGACCAACGTGGAGACCTGGAAAGAGCTGAACATCAAGAAGATCATTACGGCCTGCCCCCACTGCTACAACACCCTCAAAAACGAATACCCCCAGTTCGGCGGCGATTTTGAGGTGATCCACCACACGTCTCTTCTGGAACGGCTGGTCCGCGAAGGGAAGCTGAAACCGGCCAAACCGGTCGATCTGACGGTCACCTTCCACGACTCCTGCTACCTGGGTCGCTACAACGAGATCTACGAGTCCCCTCGGAGCGTCCTTACCGCCATCGGCGGCCTCAGGCTGACGGAGATGCCGCGCCACCTGGAAAAATCCTTCTGCTGCGGCGCTGGTGGCGGCCGCATGTGGATGGAGGAACACCTGGGCAGCCGGATCAATGAAAACCGCACTGAAGAAGCGCTGCAAACGGGGGCCGATGTGATCTGCTCGGCCTGCCCCTACTGCTTGACCATGCTGACCGACGGCGTAAAGGCCAGCGAGACTGAAGGGCGGGTGCAGACGATCGACCTGGCGGAGTTGTTGGAGCGGAGCCTATAAACCTTGATGAGAAAAAGAGCGGAAAGTCGCGCATCGTAACTGCGCAGCCTTCCGCTCTTTTTTTGCTCAATATTTTTTTAGTCCCCGGCCTTACGATTTTCAAAACCAACCCAGGTCACCCTCCCCGGCTTGCGGGGAGGCGCCGGTGGCGATTGATCGGGATAACCCAGGGTGATCAGGGCGACCAGTTCCTGGCCGGCGACACCGAGGCGTTCGTTCACCTCGTCCGCCACATGGAGGGGGCCCGTCATCCAACAGGTGCCAAGACCGTTGGCATGGGCCGCGAGCAGCATGTTCTGGATCGACGCCGCCACGCTCTGCAGATTGGTGGAGTACTCGAAATGGGCCACCCGTCGTTCCTGAAGGTTCAGGTCGCCTGGCGGCGGCGCGCACTCCGCGGGGCCGTAACAGAAGATAAGGATGGGCGCTCTGCCCAGGTCTTGAAAAAACTCCAGCGTGAACTTAATCACCTTCGGCTTGTCGGCGAAAATGCGCTCCAGCTTGGGCAGGATCGACTGGCCCGAACGGCCGATCACCGCCAGCAGGTCAACTCGTTTTTCCCCACGGACGACGACGAAGCGCCAAGGTTGAATGTTCATATTCGACGGCGCCCACAAGCCGGCCACGATGATCTGTTCGATCACTTCTACAGGAGGTTCGTCGGGTTTATACTTGCGGATGCTTCTGCGGCCTTGAATCGACGATGCCAGATCCATTAACCATCCCCCTTTAGAAATTTTCTATAAATTCAGTAAACTAACTTCGCGATAACCATAATGAATTCCTCCTGTGCTCGTCCATCCCCTATTTGAGCGGGACGACAGGCAGCCTTTGAAAGAGGCGGCTAGATTGGTTATAATAGTAAAGATGAGCACCGTATAAGCGGACATGGTACGGAATATGACATGAGGTGAACATCCGATGTCGGATATGGTCGGAAAAGTTGTCCCCATCAAACTCGAAGACGAAATGAAAAAATCCTTCCTCGATTACTCGATGAGCGTCATCGTCTCCCGGGCGCTGCCCGATGTGCGCGACGGGCTCAAGCCCGTTCATCGCCGGATTCTCTATACCCTCTATGAAACGGGCCGGACGCCCGACAAGCCCTACAGCAAATCCGCCGGTCTCGTCGGCGATGTCATGGGCCGCTACCACCCCCATGGCGACTCGGCGATCTATGACGCCACCGTCCGCTTGGCCCAGGATTTCTCCACACGCTACATGCTCGTCGACGGACACGGCAACTTCGGCTCCATCGACGGCGACCCGGCGGCGGCGATGCGGTACACGGAATTGCGCATGGCCAAGATCACGAGCCACATCCTGGCCGACATCGACAAGAACACCGTCGATTTTAAACCCAACTATGATGACAAGCGGGAGGAACCGACTGTCCTGCCGTCACGGGTGCCGAACCTGCTCTTAAACGGCTCCTCCGGCATCGCCGTCGGCATGGCCACTAACATCCCGCCTCACAACCTGACCGAGATTATCGACGCCGTCATCATGATGATCGAAAACCCGATGACGAGCATCGAAGACCTGATGAAGGTCATCAAAGGTCCCGACTTCCCCACCGGCGCCCTGATCATGGGACGCGACAGCATCCGCCAGGCCTACACGACCGGACGCGGCTCCATCATCATGCGCGCCAAGGCTCGCATCGAAAAGATGAATGGCAACAAGATGCGCATCCTCGTCCATGAGATCCCCTACCAGGTGAACAAAGCGAAACTGTTAGAGCGCATCGCCGATCTGGTCCGGGACAAGCGCGTCGACGGCATCACCGACCTTCGGGATGAATCGGACCGGCGGGGCATGCAGATCGTCATCGAACTGCGCCGCGACGTGAACCCCCAGATCGTGCTTAACCAGTTGTTCAAGTATACGCAAATGCAGGAGACCTTCGGCGTCATCATGCTGGCCCTCGTCGACGGCGTGCCCAAGGTGCTTAACCTGCGCGACATGCTCTACTACTACCTGGAGCACCAGAAAGACGTCATCGTCCGCCGGACCCGCTACGACCTTGAGAAGGCTGAAGCGCGCGCCCATATCCTTGAAGGCCTGCGCATCGCCATCGACAACATCGACCGGATCATCGAGATCATCCGCACCTCCCGGGACGAGGACGAAGCCCGTCCCACCCTGATGGAGGAGTTTAAACTCAGCGACAAACAGGCCCAAGCCATTTTGGACATGCGCCTCAAGCGCCTGGCCGGTTTGGAGCGGGCAAAAATCGAGAACGAGTACCAGGAGTTGTTATCGAGCATCGCCTATTTTCGCGCTGTCCTCAATTCGGAGAAGATGGTCCTGGACATCATCAAAAAAGAGATCTCCGACATCAAAGATAAATTCGCCGATCCCCGCCGCACCGAGATCACCGGCGGCGGCGCCGACATCGACGTGGAGGACCTGATCGCGGAAGAAGACGCTGTCATCACCATCACCCACAACGGCTACATCAAGCGCCTGCCGGTCAATACATACAAGGCCCAGCGCCGGGGCGGCCGGGGGGTCACCGGCATGGGGACCAAAGAGGATGACTTCGTGGAGCACCTCTTTGTCACCACGACCCACCACACCCTGCTCTTCTTCACCGACCGCGGCAAGGTCTACCGCTTGAAGACCCACGAGATCCCCGAGGCGTCGCGGACGGCCAAGGGGACGGCCATCGTCAACCTGCTGGCGATCACCGGCGATGAAAAGGTCAACGCCGTCATCCCCGTCAAGGAGTTTGCCGCTGACCAGTACCTCTTCACGGCGACACGCAGTGGCATCGTCAAGAAGACCTCCCTCCAGCACTATGACACGGCGCGAAAAGAAGGATTGATCGCCCTCACCCTTGATGAAGGCGACGAACTGATCGGCGTCAAGCTCACCGACGGCCAGAGCGACATCCTGCTGGCCACCCGTGGGGGCATGGCCGTTCGCTTCAATGAGACCGATGTGCGCGAGATGGGTCGGACGGCCCGCGGCGTCAAAGGGATCGAACTGGCCAAGGGCGACTTTGTCGTCGCCCTTGACGCGGTCAAGGACGACGATGAACTGTTGATGATCACCGAACTCGGCATGGGCAAGCGCACCCCCCTCACGGAATACCGCAAGCAAAACCGGGGCGGCAAAGGCATCCTGGCCATGCGCCTCACCAACAAGACGGGCTTGATGGCCGGCATCAAGGTGGTCCGTCCCGGTGACGAGTTGATGGTCATCTCCGCCGAGGGTGTCATCATCCGTCTGAACGTCGATGAGATCAGCGTCCTCAGCCGCGTCACCCAGGGCGTGAACATCATGCGGATGAGCGCCAACGACAAGGTGGTCGCCCTCGCCCGGGTGGCCATGCGGGAAGAGGACGACGAGTAAGCGGGCAGGTCGGCGCCGATAGGCTGTCGATCAGTAAATTTGCTGGGGATAAGCCAATTGATTGGCAGTAGGATGAGGCAAACCGGGGGGAAAGAGGGAGCGGCTATGCGCAAGGTGGAGCAGATTTTTCAGGGCGCCGTCGATATCTTTGCCGAAAAGGGCTTTGATCGCGCTACGATGGATGAGGTGGCCGAACGGTCTGGCGTCGCCAAAGGCACCTTGTACTATCATTTTGACGGCAAGGAAGATTTGATCGCCTATCTGATGGAAGAAGGGACGGAGCGCCTGTCACAATACGTCCGCGACGCCGTCGCCGGCAGCGACGACCCGACGGAACAACTGCGGCGGGCGATCCATGCGCTGGTTCGTTTTTTTGACCAGAACCGGGACTTCTGCCAATTGCTGTTGATGGGCGTCTGGTTCAACCGGGAGCGCCAGGTCCAGTTCCGCCAATCCCTCCATAAGTTCTACGGCCAGTTATCGGGTATCATCCTTTCAGGGATTGAAAAAGGCCGATTGCGCTCCATGCCGGCGGAACTCTCCGCCACGGGGCTCTTTGGACTTGTCTCCGTCATCTCATTGCGCGTCATACTGGATGGCGATTCGATGGATTGTGAACAGCTTGGGGATTTTCTCTTTGAGCAGTACCTGAACGGCGCAAAAAACACACAACCAGAACACACATAAAAAATACGAAGCAACATCGCAGCAACAACACATGTAAATTGCACACAGAAAAGACCGTTGGGAATGCTCCCGGCGGTCTTACTTTTTTCGCTGCATCCTGCAGAAGAGGGTGTTCTCCCCCGTGATTGTGAAAAGCGGCGCCTATTCTCTGTTGACGCCCTAGGGACACAGTTCTATAATCAAAGTAGAAGATTAAACTGACTGGTCAGTACATAATGGGGTGAAGAAACCATGAACAAGAAGGTAACGGCAGCCATTGCCATTGGCGCAGTGCTGATCACGGCGATCGGTTTTACCGCCTTCCCTTGGGCTTCCCGATCAAAGGTCAAGGCGGGACAGCCCCTGACCGGCTATGTGGAAGGCGTCGAATTCAGCATCGCCGCCAAGGTGCCTGGGCGGGTGCAGGATGTCCTCGTCAAGGAGGGTGACCGCGTCGAAGCCGGCCAGGTCGTGGCCCGCCTGGAAAGCCGGGAACTGGTGGAACAGTTGAATCAAGCCAAGGCGGCCCTCGCCCAGGCACAAATCGGCCGTACCCTCACCGCCGACACGGTCGACGGACAGGTGGCCCAGGCGAAGGCGACCCTTGACGGGGCCCGGGCGAAGTGGGAAGCGCTGAAAAATGGCGCTCGCCCCCAGGAGATTGAACAGGCGCGGGCTGCCGTCGATCAGGCCCAGGTCGCCTATGACAACGCCAAATTAAATGATGAGCGGACGGAGAAGCTTTTTGCCAGCGGCGCCGTCTCGGCGAAACTGCGCGACGACGCCCGGTCTGCCGCCGACGCCGCCTTGGCCACATTGAAAATGGCGAAAGAAAAATTATCCCTCATCGAAGCAGGCGCCCGTCAGGAGGAGATCGACGGCGCGAAGGCCCAGGTGGATCAGGCGGCCGCAGCGCTGCAACTGGCCATCGCCTCCCGCAGCCAGGTGTCCTTGAAGGCGGCGGCGACCGATCAAGCCCAGGCGATGGTAGAAGCCGCCCAGGCCATGGTGGACAACACGGTGATCCGGGCGCCCCAAAAGGGAACCGTCACAGCCAAACTGGTTCAGCCAGGCGAGATGGTCGCCGCCGGCCTGCCCATCGTCACGGTGGTCGATATCGATACGGTCTGGGTGAAGGCCAATGTGCCGGAAGAGCAGGTGTCCAAACTGCAGTTGGGTCAGGAGATGGAAGTCTCCATTGAGGGCATCGAAAACCGGCTGACAGGGAAGCTCACCTGGGTCAGCGCCAGCGCTGATTTTGCCACCAAGAAAGCCAGCCACGACATGGGCGACTTTGATCGCAAGACCTTCGGCATCAAGGTGGAACTGTCAAATTCTGATGGTATGCTCAAACAGGGGATGACGGCCAAGGTCTATCTCCCGGCGGGAAAGAACCGTTCCGACCGGTAAAGGTGGGAGAACTGATGGCACAGACACTACTGGAATTAAAAAAGGTGTCGCTCGGGCGTCCCGGCAGTCTTAGCCGCTCCAGCCGCCCGATACTAGAGGACGTCTTCCTGACGATAGAAGGCGATGGGATGACCGGCATTTACCTGCCGGACGGCGATGTCCGCTGGTCACTGTTTCAGGTCATGACCGGTCTCTCGCGGCCCCTCTCCGGCGAGGTGATCCTCCACTGCCGGCGAGTCGGCTTCGTGCCGGAACGCTTTTTCCTCTACACTGACCTGACAGTGGAGGAGAACATCCGCTTTGTCGCCGGCGCCTTTTCCGTGCCCGATCCGGAAATAGATGCGCGCATGGACGACCTGTTGGCCTTTTGTCAACTCGAACCGTTCCGGCGAAGGCGCGCCGGCGTGCTATCCTTTACGGAAAAGATGTTTCTGCAGTTGGCCGCCTTTTTATCGGTCGATCCGGAACTGATCATCCTGGATGAGGCGACGCGGGAAATGCCCTCTCGTGACCGGGAGCGTTTTTGGCAGTTGCTTGCAAAGAGTTGCGCTTCTCAGGACCATCCGGTGCAGGCCGTCGCCTTTCTTAGTCATAACCGGGACGAGGTAGGCCGCTGCCACCGGCAGGTCGACCTAGGAAAAGGGAAGGGAGGATTCTGATGCGACAGATTCAACAGATGCAATGGTTGCAATGGATGCGACAAACCCTGTTGATGGCGGCCAAGGAATTCACCCATATCCTCCGGGACCGGCGCACCCTCTTTCTGATCCTATTGGCGCCCCTGGTCACCTTCGGCCTTTTCGCTTATCTCTACGACGGCCAGCGAGTCACCGAGATAAACCTCGTCATCGTCGATGAAGACCGCAGCCCCTTGAGCCGGGAGATCATCAACATGTATGGACAGTCGGAGTTGTTCCGCTATCAAGGACTTGTCGACAGCGTCGCGGAGGCTGAGCAACGCATCCAGGAGGGGGAAAGCGACGTGGCCGTCATCATCCCTGAAAACCTGAACCGCGATGTCAAGGACGGGCGGTCCACCCAGGTCCTTACCCTGATCGACGGCACCAACATGCTCATCGCCAACGGAGCAACAAAGGGAACGACAACCGTTCTCCAGACTGTGTCGGCCGGCGTGACCTTGCGCATGATGGAAGCGAATGGGATTGTGCCGGCCAAGGCCAAAATGATGCTCCAGCCGATCAACGCTGCCATCCGCGTTGGCTACAACCCCGCCTACAACTACCGGGTTTTTCTGATCTTCGGCCTGGTGGCGACGGTCCTGCAGCAGGTGATGTTGATGACCATGTCCGGCGCCTTCTGCCGCGAAAAAGAGCGAGGCACGAACATGATCCTCGTCGCCGCCCGGATGCCTGCGACGGCGGTCGTCCTGGGAAAGGCCCTGCCCTACTTTGTGATCTGCCTTTTCAACACTTTTTTGATACTCCTCCTAGCTAACCGGTTGACTGACATCAGTATCCTCGGCGTTGGAATCGATCTGTTCATTATCTCCCTGGCTTTCACACTATCGTTGATCGGGATTGCATTGCCCATCTCCATCCTGGTGCCCGACGAACTGCGGGCCAGCCAGATCATCCTCCTGATCGCTACGCCGTCCTTTCTCATTTCAGGGTTTACTTGGCCCTTGAGCAAGATGCCCGGTCCCATCGTCGCCCTCGCCAAGTGCCTGCCATTAACCCACTATCTCGCCGCCTTTCGCATCGTTGGCATGAAAGGAGCGTCCCTGTCAGCGGTGGGGGTTGAATTGGTCGTCCTCTTCGGCGTCGGTATCGCCGGCGTTATGGGCAGCATGGTTCTCTGGCATCGACAGCGAGAAGCGGGAGGACTGATCGCGCAGAAATAAGGGATGCAAGCGTCATGTTCAAAATGAAACATTCATGACCCGTCGGGTCACAAGCGATGATGAAAATGCCTCTTCATAAAAAAAGTTTGATTTTCCAATTGACAACGAGGTCTTAAAAATGCTATGATACATCTCGCGCCGCAAGACAGGGTTCTTGAAAATGCATGGTAAAAAATACAGCAGAATAACCTCTTGCATTTGCGGCAAATTGGTGATAGTATTAATAACTGTCGCCGGTAAATGGTGACACTGGTCCTTGAAAATCAAACAGTTGCGAATCAAAAGCGTGCGAAACCAATCAATTCCGTTGCTGGTCGCTGACGACGCAAGTCATCAGAGGACGGTGGCAGAAGAACGATTGTCGGAAACGACAGTTGTTCAAATAGATTGTCATT